>CALGPD010000403.1 GCA_937960625.1 uncultured Spirochaetia bacterium
GCATTAATCAATCAAAATATCTAATACAATCAACAAAAAAATTAAATTACTTTTTCCAACTTAGATTTTGATTCTTGCTTTAACGGTATCTCCTTAACATTAACAGGTTTCACCTTAGTACTCTCTGTTTCAGCAACCTTAAACCTGTCAACGTATTCTATCAATTTCTCCGCGATAGCTTGTATCTCTTCGGATGTCGCGGAAAGTTCCTCTGCTGAGGCGCTTACACTTTGAGTTGATTCGCTGATATTCTCAGATGCAACTCTTATATTTTCCGCGCCGCTTTTTTGCTGTTCAATTGCTGAAGCAATATCATTCATTAACTCGTTGTTTACATCAACATTTTGAATAATTATCTCAAAAGCCTTACCCGATTCTCCCACAAGGCTAGAACCTGAATTTACATCCTTAATATTTTGCTTAATCAGTTTTTCAATTTCTTTTGAGTTTTCAGCGCTTTTACTTGCCAATTTGGATATTTCATCAGCCACAACGGAAAAACCTCTGCCATGCTCTCCCGCGCGTGCTGCTTCAATGGCTGCGTTTAAAGCGAGCAGATTTGTCTGATCCGCAATGTCATTGATAATCTCCAGTATATCCGCAATTTTATTTGAATTTTCATTTATAGTATTCATATTACTCGTTGCATCATTAACAATGTCCTGATTACGCGATGCTATTCCCAGAAGGTCATTTGACTTTGTTTTCGCGTCATCAGATTTTTCAGCAACAACATTTGTATGCTTTGACAACTCGTTAATTGAAGCAGTTGTTTCCTCAACTGTTGCTGCCTGACTTTGCGCCATTTCAGCAAGGTTTTGAGAATTTGCTGATATTTCTTCTGTGCTTGCAGCGAGTGTCATTGAAACGTCTTTAACATCTGCCATTATTTTTTCTATACTTTGAATGAAAACGTTAAAATATTTTGAAATCTGGTCTAATTCATCATCATTACCGCGGATATTCAACCTTTGAGTTAAATCTCCTTCGCCTTCTGCAACGTCTCTAACCATTGTCAGCATACCGGACAAAGGTTTAGATATGCTAGCAACGATGATAAAGGAAAATATCACTACCAATACGATGATAGAAATACCGAGAATTAAAATAAACATTTTTGTAAAATCAACTTTTTTATTTACGCTCTGTACGGCAAGCATTGTATTTTTATTAACAATATCACGGTATTCTTTTAATAATTTTTGGACTTTCATTAAATATACTTTTGTTTGAGTACGGTAATATTTTATAGCTTCGTCTCTTTTATTTGCTTTTAAAAGTTTAATTGCCGCAGCTCCTGACATATGCAGTTTAATATGAGGCCCGTCTAAAGCAACAAAAACTTTATATTCTTTTTCATCTTTGATTTTTTTGGGGTCCTGTTTATAATACCACTTACCAAAGCCGCATTTTTTCGGGTCTAATTGACCGGTAAAATTAATATTTAACAGAAAAGCTTCGTTTAAGCTATTAGCCCAAACCATATGGTCGCGCTCTATTTTCTGCAGAAAATACCGTTTGTCTCTTAGAGCATTAATACTTGCATAGTCGTTGATTAATCCAATAATCATAACAATTGAGACAATAACTAATGCAACGAGAAAAATAATGGTTACAATATTACTTAATCTAATTTTGTTTTTAATGGATAATTTCATAAATTCCCTCTAGCTAATATTTTTTAATATAAAATTAATTGTCTATTTAATTACAAAACTCTACGTAAAACATAAATAATCAAAATTTTATGAAAACCAATGCATTTTATGAATAAAATTATGGATTATTCAATTTCTTTTTAACAATTTTTATTAAAAGTTTTACTTTTTTAATGTGTAAATTTTCTTTCTGAAATAAATTTTTGAAAGATTTTAAAGCCAGATTTAAAACCTTTAATGCATATCTGTACCTTTTCAGCAAAGTTAAAGTAAAACCCAGATTGAATAGAGTTTGCGCGGTGTGAATATTCTTATACCCAAGACGGTCTTTAAAAATATTAAACGCAAGGCGGAGATAACCAAAAGCCTTTGAGGGATTTTTCATTTTATTAAATACAATACCTAGTTCAAGATAGCATAAAGCCATATATGGATGGGCAGTGCCGTGAACGTTTCTATATATATGCATGGCGTTTCTTAGTGCTTTAACAGCCCGATCATAATCTTTATATCTGTGAAGAATTTTCCCTGCTTTATAAAACAAGGTGCCTGTAATTCCATTATTCATACCGTAAACCTTTAATGCTATATTCAGCGCACTACCGTAATGAAAAAGAGCTGTTTTATATTTTTTAGCAATAACGAATAAATCACCAATTTCATGGTGAACAACACCCGCGAACCTGCTGTTTTTTCCGCTAACTTTCTTAAAAATATCCAAAGCCTTTTTCTGATATTTATAAGCCTGAACAATGTTTCTTTTATAACGGTATACTAAACCAAGCATATGATAAGAAGAAGCAGTCTTTTTGTGATTATCGCCAAGCTTATCTTTCCTTAAAACCAAAGCTCTATTATAAACTTTTAGGGCAAGGTTTAACTTCCCTTTCTGTAAATAGCGGTTTCCCAAAATTGAATATGCATCAGCCCGTTTTAACGGGTTTTTAATTTTTTGAATTTTATCAATATCAGCGGCAAAAAAATCCGTTGTAATTGTAATAAGTATTAATACGGTTAAAATTTTTTTCATTATTACCTCATGCTAAAAATATACTATATTAAATAC
>CALGPD010000404.1 GCA_937960625.1 uncultured Spirochaetia bacterium
ATTGTTTCACTATCAACAGTTATTGGTATGTTTAGGAAAGTTTTTATGTTATATTTTTCTATAACTTTTTTATCAACTATATTTTGGATTTGTTCATGAGATGAAATAGTAAAATAATACGTTGTATTTTCGCTAATGCACTTTCCTATATTTCCGCCTGAATCACCTAAAGGATATTCTTTTCCAGTATATTTTTTTTCTAATCCCATGTATTTTTCAGGCACTTTATGTTTTTCTAAGCGATAAGTTTTATTATCATCATTTTTCATTACAAGTGTGCAGCTGTTAAAGCCGTATGTGGATTTAAGGTAGTTAAAAACTTCATTAAACACGTTATCAAAACTTAATGACATACTTATACGTTTAGAAATTTCATTTAATTGTTCAATTTCTCTATTTGCTTTAAGAAGGTTTTCTTTTTCTTTTTCCAAATCAATTGTTCTTTGTTTAACTTGCTTTTCAAGATTATTTGAGTATTTTTGAATTTCATTTATCATTATATTAAACGTTCTTGCAAGTTCTCCTATTTCATCTTTAGAGTTAATTTTTACTTTGTTTACGATAAAATCCAAGTTTTTAGTAATATCTTTCATTTCTTCAGACAAATCAGAAACAGGAGATATGATTTTTCTTGAAATAAAATATAAAAGCAGCAAAGTGAATAAAGATAAAAGTATTATGGTTATTACAACTATAGTTTTTAATATTTCTAGTACCTCTACAGTAAACTCTCCGGGATATGCAGTAATGCCAATATTCCAGTCATATGGAGCAAAATATCTAAAGGCAAGAACTTTGGTTTCTACTTTTTCCTTCCCCGCACTTGACCATTTATAATACAATATGACAGGGTTTTTTTCAGCTATTTGGGTATATCTAGGGGTGGAAACTAATTTTCCAATTTTTGTATTTTTAATATTTATTCCGCTTAAGAAAGGATGAACGTCTAAATAAAAATCAGAGTTCATTATAAAAGCATATCCCGTTTTACCGAACTTTAGTTTTTTTATTGCATTTGATAAGTTCTTTTTACTCGTTAACGTAAAAGACATATCAAATAAATGTCCGAATTCGTATCTATATGCTGAAACGCTTATAATCCAACCAAACGGTTTAAAATATCTTTGGGAAATAGCTTTTTCTCTTAAATGGATTTCTCCCGGATTCCTCCATTTATATTCGTAATACCCTCGTTGTTTTTTTATCTGCCATCTTATAAAATCATATTTTTTGTCCGGTTGATTCCAATTATTTCCTGAAACACCGGCTTTTGGGTGATGGGTGCATACTCCATCATCACGCAAAATGTAAATATATCCGTTTTTTCCGATTTTGATATTTTGCATATAATCCCATACAATTTTTTTTGCCTGGATTAATGAAATTTGATTTTTAAGAACTTTTTGGTAAACATTATTTGCGTAATTCCATAATTCATCAACTTTTCTCAACATTATTGTTTTTACTTTTAGAGACTCTTTATCTCTGAAAATTTTAATGCCTTTATAATTAATTTTAAGCATGGTAAACAACGTATTGATATTGCTTTTCAAATTGTTCTCAATGATTTTTTTCAATACTTTATTGCTTGAAAAGTATAATGTTGACAATAGAGATGCTAAAAGAATTATTACTGCAACAATTATTATGAGTACGGTTTTTTTCCTAAGAGATAATACCATCTATGTTAGAACCCCATAAATTTGTGTATATTAAATTCGTAATACTATATTACTTAGAATAGCATTTTAGTAACAATCATTCAATAAAAAAATGAAATTATTTAATTTTAATGTAATATTTTGAATTATAGTCATGGCTAAATGTGTTCAGACCATTTTATATTTTTAAATAAAATATAGAATTGTACTCCATTATCAAACGGTATGCGGTAAAAGCCTATGGCTTTTAATATGTAGGCAGAGATTGCTGCCATCTCATAACCATCCTGTTCTGTAGCACCCCAATACGGAATAAATAGTTTTTCAATACTATGTTCTTCTCCAAAGGTTTTTACTTTTTGAATTTCTCTGGTAATTTTTTCAAATAGTGTATCGTTTTTCCATGCCCATAACCATGAATTATCCACTAAAGAGAAAGAACCAACAGCTTCAAATTCTGCTTCCACAATATTTTTTTCGTTATCACCCCATGAAAAAATTCCTGTTTTTTGGTCAATATTAAAACGTTCATAGGATTTAAGTAAATAATCTTTAATTATTTGTTCTTGATTTTGTTCTATATAATTGTATGAATCTTTAACAAAAGTAGGATAATTTAATCGGTTTTTATTAGTCATTTAAATTTCTGCTATTTTGCAGCCCCCCGGCTATACAGACAATACTAAATAAAATATAATAATTTTCTAATTAATAAACATTAATTTTTAATACATTTCAAAGTTATTTTTTAGTTCAACAAAATATTATTTGTTTTTATTGTAATCAAAGAACAATGTTATGTTTATTAAGTAATATTATTTATTCATATAATAGAATGAAAAATGTGCTAAATTTTCTTTTGATTATTAAATTACTTTTTTGTGCTGCTCCTCAAGACAGTCAAAAAGAATTTCCTCATTAATTATTCCCCACATAATGAGAATTTCGCCTAATTTTAAATTATTATTGGATTTTTGATAATCTAATGCTTTGTTAAGGTCTTGTTCTGTAATAACGTTTTCTTCCATCAATATTTGGCCAATTTTTTTATAACCATCTTTTTTATTCATAAAAACTCCTGTTATAGTTTTATTGTAGCGCTTAATAATTTATTTTTTTGTAAATAATTTTTGATATTATAATAATAAACAAAAAAAAGTTTTAGTTATTTAAATGCATAGGAATTATTTATCATTTGTTTGAAATTTTGATTGATTGCTGTAATATTCTGTCAACTTAAATTTTGGAATATAGTTAATTTATAAGTTTTTTTTGACTTGAATTTGGTTCTAAGCTATAATAAAGTATTATGATTTACATCGAATATTGTTAATAATTTTATATCAAAAAAGATAATGAAAATTTTTTATTTATGATTAATTGAAAGAAGTGAGTTTTGAATAAACACAACGAACAAATATATAATTTTATAAACAGAGTTGGCAGTTTTTCAAAGTTAATTAAATCCTCACAAATTAATCCTGAAACAGAAACTAATAACATTAATATTTCAAACGAGAATGATGATTTTTATAAAAATATTTTAGAATACTCACCTATTCCAATAGCTATATTTAAAAATAATAGCCCAATTTATGTAAATGCTAAATTTATTTTAACTTTTGGGTATGATTTAAACTCATTTAGTCAAATTGATAAATGGTGGCAATTAGCTTTCCCTGAACCTTCATACAGAAAGCAGGTTAAAGATTACTTCAATTTTTCTATAAATAATTTAAATAGCGATAATGCTGTTTATGAGCATAAAATATGGATGATTCGCTGTAATAATGGAGATATCCGTGAAATTGAGTTAATGTTCGCTCCTGCAGACCAAAATATACTAGTAATGTGTAAAGACGTTACGGAATTAAACAAATCAAGGAGTATGTTGAAAGAAGCAAACGAAAAATGGGAAATGCTTTTTAATAAAAGCCTTGATATAATTTTAATCAATGAAAAAAACGGTAATTTTATACATGCTAATAATTCGGCAATTGAAAAGTTAGGTTACTCCGGCGATGAAATTTTTAATGTTAAGCCTACGGATATTAGTAATGAAGATGAATACTTTTCATTTTCTGATATTCAAAATGCTATTACCGACCAGGGCGGGATTATTTTTGAGACAGACCTTATTTCAAAGCAAGGTATTAAACTCCCCGTGGAAGTAAACCTTCACGCAATCTTTATAAAAGGAAAAATTACTTTTATATCAATTTGCAGGGATATAACAGTACGGAAAAAAGTTGAAAAAGAGCGTGAAGAATTAATTGAAGAATTAAAAAGCGCAATTCAAAGAACTGAAAACTCACGGCATCAAGCTGAAGATGCTTATGCAGAGATAAGATATGTTAATAAAAGAATGGAAAAGGCACATTCCGAACTTGAAATGCTTTATGATAAGCTTCAAAAAAGCGAAGAAAGAATGAAATTAGCATTTGATGCCGCAAATGACGGGCTTTTAGACTATAATATCGAAAAAGATGAAATATATTTTAGCCCTAAGTTTTATTCAATGCTCGAATATACAGACGAAGATATCGCTAAAGATTTTAACTGGTTAGATATTATACATCCCGCGGATAAAAAGAAAATTCAAAGAAAGCTTAAAAAAATGTACAGTGGCAATATTAGTAATATCGAAATGGAAATCCGTCTGAAAACCAAATCGGGTAAATATAAATGGATACTTCATAAAAGCAAGATAACGGCAAA
>CALGPD010000405.1 GCA_937960625.1 uncultured Spirochaetia bacterium
CAGCATAGTGGTCAGGGTTTCTGACAATAACATCTGCTTCAGGTACTTTTTCTTCAATTGTGCGCATTCTGATTAATTCAGAATGCTTTTCCCTCAGCCTGCGCTTTATATTATGGTCCATTTCCATTTCTTTCATTTCTTCTTTGATTTCATGTTTGCTCATTTTTAATTGGTCGATATACGTTTTCTTTTGCCATATATAATCAAGAATTGAAAATATTGCTAAAACCAGTGCTGATAACAAAATAATTAAAAAAGCCGAGTTAAGAATTGTTGATAATCCCGTTTTCATCGGCATAAACGTGGTATTTATTAAAGAATGCATCCGGCCAGAAATAATAATAAATGCTGTACCTGCAATAATTACTACTTTTCCAACGCTTTTTACGAGATTTTGTTTTGCCTGAGTACCAATAATCCGGTTAAACTTGGGAATAATTTTAGTCATATCAAATTTTATTAGCTTTGGTGCAAACATAAATCCGAATTGCACAACATTTGCCAGTATTGCAAAAATAAGCGCAACCGCAAAAATCGGGCCCGCGATTTTTAAAATTACAAATAATACCCATGACAAACTACCAAAGATAGATTTACCTGTAATTGTAAAATCAGAAAGGTTTGAATAACTGTCTTTGAAAACATCGCTAAAACTTTTGAATATATACGTTCCCAATAAATAAATAACGAGAAACCCGCCGATTAAAACAACAGCAGAAACAACTTCCTGGCTTTTTACAACTTTGCCTTCTTCCTGCCGCGCTTTGCGTTTTTTATGTTCGGTTGGTTCTTCAGTACGGCCCTGATCCTCAGCTTTTGCGAAAAGCTGCAAATCAATGAAAAAGTCAGGGTTTATAATCGACAGTTTTGTAATTACTTCGATGTCATTAATGTATTTTTTTATAACTAAACCCATCTAAGATACTGCTCCTAAAAATCTATAAAGCATAATAAATGCTTGATTTAAGAAATCCTTTGCCTTTGCGATAAACCCCGGCATTGTATAAACTAATAAAATAAAACCAATGCCTATTTTTATGGGAAATCCAAGCATTAAGATGTTCATTTGCGGTGCTGCTTTTGCCAATAGCCCCATACAGGTACTCGTTAAAAATAATGTGCCTATTATTGGCAGGGCTATTTTCAACGCTGTAGAAAACATCACTACAAAAGACCATTTTAATGCTTTAAAAAAATCCGCTGTCATATTCATCATGTTTATAAAAGGCAGGTGTTTAAAACTATAAAATATGGAACTGAACAATTGAAGGTGTCCGTCTATTGTAAAAAATATTAATGAACCTAATAATGCCTGAAATTGGCCTATCAACGGAATTTGTATTTGGGATAAAGGGTCAATTACAGTACTTATACCAAAACCGATTTGTATTGAAAACAGCTGACCTGCCATTTGAAAAACAACGAATATTATTCCAATAAAAAACCCTATTGCCAGTCCGATTAATATTTCGTTTGCTATTAATAAACCGAAATCAATAATATTTTCAGGAATTTTATAATTATTAGCTTCGTAAAACGTTTTCACGGGTAAAAGCATAACCAGAGCAGCCATAAAAGAAATTGCAGCTCTATGGCGTAAGCGTATTAATGTACTTGAAAATACAGGAGATACACTTAATGCGGCGAAAACCCTTACCATAATCATTACAAAAAGTTTTATGTTAGCAACGAAAACGTTTAAACCCAAAATTTACTCCGTCATCTAAATAGTGTTGAAAAAAGCGCTTCAGTATATTCGCGTAACGTATTAACCATGTATCCGCCAAATACTAAAAGTGAAACGAAAATAGCGAATAGCTTGGGAACAAAGGTAATCGTCTGCTCCTGTATACTCGTTGTTGTTTGCAATATACTAATAATAAGTCCTATTGCCACACTCGTTATTAAAACCGGAGCCGCAACTTTCATTACGGTTATAACCGCGCTACGGGCTATATCCAATATAGTTCCATCAGTCATTTTGGTCCCCCTCACTTAATTTAAGTTATAAAAAACTTTTCACTAATTGCCTTACAATAGTATCCCATCCGTTGACCAATACAAATAGGATAATTTTAAACGGTAATGAAATCATTACCGGAGGTAGCATTATCATACCCATAGACATGAGAACACTGGCCACGATTAAATCTATAATAATAAAAGGTACAAAAATTTTTATACCCATCTCAAATGCTCTTCTAAGTTCGTTTAACATAAACGCCGGAATTAATACATAAGTGGGTACATCGTCCGGAGTTTTAGGCGCTTTTAATTTTGCCAGATTCTGAAAAAATCTAAGGCTTCTCATACCGGATAAATTTCCGGACGGCCTGTCTAACTGTGTAAACATAAACTTTCTTAAAGGTTTAATGCCTTTTTCATACATCTGGTCAAAAGTCATCGGTTTATTTTTCGTTTGATTTACATAGGGTTTCCAAGCCCCGTTATAAATCTGTTTTATTGTTGGCGCCATGATAAAAAAGGTTAAGAACATTGCAAGACCCATCAATACCTGATTCGGAGGCATTTGCTGGGTTGCTAGAGCTGTTCTTGTAAACATAAATACAATTGCGATTCTTATAAAACTCGTTGTCATTAACACGATTGCGGGCGCAAGCGATAAAATCGTTAATAATATTAATACCTGGATCGATGTTGCAACCTGAGTAGGGCTTTTTGCGTTTCTAAAACCAAAACGTACATCAGGAACAGGTATATTCTGAGAAAAAGTGCTGGAAGGTATAAGAATTAATAAAAGTAGTAATGCAAGTATAATGTATTTTTTCCGTTTTACAACGTTTTTAACAAATTTCAAATAATCCCCTCCCTTGAGAATTAGCTATAGTTCATCGTCTATATCATTATTTCCGTTTTTATGTTTAATGCCGTTAACCTTGTTTCTTTGTTCTTTAAAGAATGAAATGGCTTCATCTTCCGGGTCATTCTTAACATTGCTTCCTGGTTTTAACCTATCAAACAGTTTTACAATTTGTTCTTTAAAAGTTAAAGAAGGAAGATTGCTTCCCGCTTCGGATTTAAGCTGCTCTACCAATGCGCGGTCTTTAAGTTCGGTTATTAAATTAACCGAAGTGTCACCTACACCAAGAATATAAACAGTATCAAATATCTGTACAACCTGCAGATGTTTGTTCGCGGCCAGCGCGGTTGTGAATAGTACGTTAATATAATCAGAGCTTGATTTAAAGCCTTCTTTTTTCCTGGCAATGTATTTATAAAAAAAGTATGCAATAAGCCCTATTATTAATAGGATGAAAGTAACCTGCATAAACCCGAATGACGTTGATTTTTTATCAATTTCATCCTGACCTTTTGTACCAGCCCTTGAATATCTGTCACTGAAAGTATTACTGCCCTGATTTGCATTATTTGTCCGTTGTTTAGATTGTGTTTGCTTGTTGTTATTAACGTTTTGTTTTGATTCAGAGCCTTGTTTTTTGGCATCATTATTTGTCTGACTATTGTTTTTAGTATTTGTATTTTGCGTTTGCCTGTTATTATTTTGTCTATTTTCCGTTGTATTAGAATTGCGCCTGTTTCTATTATCGTTTTGAGCACGCGCGTTTTTATTCATATTAAATACAAAGTATAAACCCAAAAGGGCAACAGCAACGTATATAAGCGGCTTAGCTTTGCCGGCTTCAATTTTCATGAATTTTTCCCAGTCTACATAAATTTTATCTATTAAAGTAATAATAATGGATATGTTTTTTTTTGCCAATAAGAATAATGTTTTTTTTATTTTTTTTGGTTAAGTAAATATTTTTTTGTACGATAATGAGGGATTTTTACAGATTTCCAATCAACGTGTAAATTAAATAAGAAATGCTGGCTAAACCCGTTAAAAGGTTTATGGGCGTAAAAGGAGGTATTAATTCAAATAAAACCCTAATTGGAATGTATCCGGACAACGAGTAAATAACAAGCACTGCCCAGGATTTTTTCATGGTTGGAATACGCCTTGTGAGTTCAAACCAGAAACATAAAAGTGCTGAAATTAAAATAGCAAAAAAAGCTTTTTGAATGGATTTAACCACGTTTGATGAACTTACCGCTGTATTAAATTTGTCCATCCATCTTTGTATAAACACGAAGATTGCTATAATTAATGGCGTTGTAATTAAGATGTATAGAATAATGATTAACAGAGTAACGAAGAAATTCAATGATAAAACTTTGAAGAAAAAAGCAAACGCAAAGATAAAATTGTTTACAAAAAATATTGATGAAATATTTAGATATTTCATGGATAAGTTGTAATCTTTATAAATTTTTATTCCTTCTTTATATTCTTCTTTTACAAAAGGAAGCCTTACACCGACAACGCTAATCCAAATCGTTCCTAAAAGCAATAC
>CALGPD010000406.1 GCA_937960625.1 uncultured Spirochaetia bacterium
TGTTGAAAAATTTAATGAAATTCAAGGTTTGAACAGTAAGCTTTATAATTTTCTGGATAAACTCGAATAAATTTTAATTCTTAATTCAACTTGATTGAATTTTATTTTACTTTTATGCCAAAGTGCTCAAATACCCTTAGCACACGTAAAGTATTCCACCGGCTGGGTTTTCCGGCTTTTTCCATTTCAAAGTGCACCTTGCCCGGATGTTTTGCTTGAACTGTCCATGTTCCATCTTTCCCGCGTTTTTGAATTAAAATATCAATAGCGTCTCGCATTCTTTCATCGTAATTAACACCGGCAAAGTAAAAGTATTCAAGGCAGCGTAAAATGTCATAATACCATCGGCAGGGGTAGGTTAGTTTTAGAAACTTTTTGTTTATAATTTCTCCGGTTTTATCTGATTTATAAAGCCGGTGAATTAAAATAAATTCTTCTGATTGTTTTGAAATTTTTAATAGCTCTTCCATTCTATATTTATATCCATTTTTTATATATTCATTTATGCCTTCCAATATGGATATGGTTGTGTGTAGCGAGCTATGTATAGCTCCGCTTCTATTAGAACAACAATTAAATCCGCCATCCGCCATTTGTTGACTGATAATAGTATCAACAAGGGATTTAAGTTTTTTAGCTTCAGTTTTAAAATAGCTTGCATAATTTATTACCATGCCGTTTATACAAACATCACTTTTTCGTTTTTTCCCGCCCGGGTCAATTCCGCCGTCTAATGCTTTTTCATGATCTAGTATCAAATCGACCGTGTTTTTTATTTTTGCGTTGTCAGGATGAATACCGAGATTTTTTAAGTCAAGTAAAGTGTAGTGCGTAGAAATCCACTTTGGCTGATAAAACCTTTGCCCCCAATGACCGTTTTGATTCCGCATACTTAAAAATTGTTTACCCCATCCCTGAACAGCAATCTTTTTTTGTAAATCAGGCTTTTCTTGGTCTAATAAATCTCTATAAGTCTGGTATTGTATTGAAACATCGCCGGATAGCAGCCAGTTTATTATTTCATTTTTATTCATTTTATGACCCACTTTATATTGATTTTAATCTTTGTTAAAAAATAAAGAAATTAAAATTAAAGTTTTGCTAATTAATTCATAACATTTTTTTCAAACTCATGTCAATTTATTATATTTTTTATCTATTTAATGATCTAGTGAGGTAAATATGTTGGTACTCGTTACCGGTGGTTCCGGTTTTTTAGGTATAAATTTAATCCGTTTTCTTTTAGATAAAGGGCATAAAGTCAGGTCATTAGACCTTGAACCTTTTGAATATCCTGAAAAAAATAAAATTGAAAGTATTGTCGGTGATATTAGAAATGAAAAAACCGTGGATGAATGCATGAAGGGAGTTAAACAGGTAGTGCATTGTGCGGCGGCTCTGCCTTTATATTCAAAAGAAGAGATTTTTTCCACAGATGTTGACGGCGCCCGAATAGTGTTCGAAACCGCACAGAGGCATAAAGTTGACCGCGTTGTTAATATTTCATCCACTGCGGTGTATGGAGTACCGGACCATCATCCTCTATATGAAACGGATAAACTCGTTGGCGTGGGCCATTATGGCGAAGCAAAAATTCAGGCTGAAGGTATTGCTCAATCTTTACGGGAGCAGGGTATGTGTATTTCAATAATACGGCCTAAGTCTTTTATCGGCCCCGAGAGATTGGGTGTTTTTGCGTTATTTTATGACTGGGCAAAAGACGGCCATGGATTTCCAATGATAGGAAGCGGCAAAAACCGTTATCAACTACTTGATGTTGAAGATTTATGTCAGGCAATTTATTTATGTATGAGTCTTAAAAAAGACGTTGTAAATGATACTTTCAATATTGGTGCTAAAGATTTTACTACTATGAGAGAAGACTATCAGGCAGTGCTAGACTATGCTGGTTTTGGCAAGAAAATAAAAGGTATGCCTAGATGGATGGTTATTCCTGCTTTAAAAGTACTTGAGTTTTTTAAACTTTCTCCTTTATATAAGTGGGTGTATGAAACTGCAGGTAAAGATTCATTTGTATCAATTGAAAAAGCGGAAGAAATTTTAGGATTTAAACCAAAGCATTCAAACAAAGATGCATTAATACGGAATTATAAATGGTATATTGATAATCTGGCAAATTTTCAGGATAAGACCGGAGTTTCTCACAGAGTACCTTGGAAACAGGGGATATTAAAAGTATTTAAAAAGTTTTTTTAATAAATTTTACATATTTAGCTTATTTAGCTTTTTATAGCGTTTGAAATGTTATTATATTAATAATAATAAATATTTAAATAATGGGGATTATTATGGATTGTCCAAATTTATCAGGTTGTCCTTTTCCGGAGTTAACTGCAGATAATGCGGAAGAATGCTGGAAGATGTTGTTTTGCCATGGAGATTCAGTTCATGGATATAATGATTGCTCAAGGTATCAATTTAAAGAAATGTACGGCGCAAAGCCGCCTGTTGAATTATTACCAACGAGTGATTTTTAATTATTAATAAATATTAAAAAATATTAGCAGCATAGTTTTACAATACCGTCATAAGTTGTTTTATCCAATTCTTTACATGCCTGGATGCAGAAATCATAGTTCAGTTCTATACCGGTAAATCTGCGCCCGAGTTTTTTAGCGGCTGTACACGT
Organism: uncultured Spirochaetia bacterium; assembly: GCA_937960625.1. Taxonomy (GTDB): domain Bacteria; phylum Spirochaetota; class CALGPD01; order CALGPD01; family CALGPD01; genus CALGPD01. The sequence goes on from CALGPD010000406.1 coordinate 2,651, forward strand.
TGTTCCTATTCCGCAAAACGGATCAAGAATTATATCACCGGAAAAGCCGTGTTCTTTTGATTTAGCAAATGAATACATTGAAATAAGCCTGTTGGGTAATGCTTCGGGAAACGGCGCGGGGTGCAGCTTTCTTTTAACATCTTTTGGGTAAATGTTCCAGACTTGTTTTGTCAAATCGAGCCATTGTTTTTGGCTTAGTTTACTTTTAAGTTTTATTTGTTTATTTATAATTTCAGGTTTACCGGGTTTAACGAAAACGTTTATAAACTCAATAGTATTTTGCTCATAAAGGTTTGGTGGAAACGGATATGAGCCGAACATTTTTTCCGTTGTTTGTTTTTGCCATATAAAAAGGCTGTATCTGTTAAGTTTAGTATTATTCAGTATTGTAAACTCAATATCGTTATTTATATTTTTTAAATGCCTGGTATGCTGGTCATTAATAACGTTTTTGGAAATTGGCATTATAGGTGTTTGTATGCATAACTTTCCGTTTGGTTTTAAAACCCGTTCACACTGTTTCCATACCTGTAGCAAATTGTTCAGATAATCTTTATAAGTGCTTTGCCCGTATTGTCCGTTTACTCCGTAATCCACGATATTCCAATACGGCGGGCTTGTGATGATACATTTAATTGAATTATCCGGTATTTTCTGCATTGCATATAGAGAATCACTGTTTATAATTTTATCCGTTGTATTATTTAGATTTATTAAATCATTTTTTGTAATAAAAATGTTTTCCGGGTTTGAATAATCAGCTTTGCTTTTACTTGAAATAAATACTCTTAAACTTGGTGATATTTTAGTCGGTTTTTTAGAAATGATTCTTTTTTCAGGTTGAGATACATTAATGGTTTTCATTTTATTTATATCGGTAGAATTAAAATTAATTTAATACAGGACAGATGTTTTTAAGATATTTTAAATAATCCCACCCGGATAAAGTCTTTAACTTTTGGGAAAGTGTCAAGCGCAGTTCTCCATTTTTCAGATAATCTGTTAAAACACAAATCGGTTTGATACCATTCCTGTTCAAACTTTAATTTATCATGCCAGTTTTCAATTTTATCCCAGCTATCTACAGCCCATTTGAAAGGAGTTTTTTCCCAATCAACAGCATGGGGTTTATCACCAAATTGTATGAATAAACTAGAAACAACGTCAAACATTAAATATGAATTTTTAAAGCGGTTTGCGATTTTATTGAATAATTGTTTAATTTTTTCATCTTCAAAATAAAGAAATAAACCTTCTGCAAAAATAAATATGTTTTCATTTTCAGGAATATATTTAAACCATTCTGTGTTAAATGCGTCTGCTCTAACATTAAATTGGTTGACATGGGGTTCTAAAACCTGCTCTTGGAAGTCTATTGCTTGGGGAAGGTCTATATTAAACCATTTGATTTTTTCGTTGTTTAATCTATAAAATCTGGTATTCAATCCGGCTCCTATGCTGATTACGCAACCCTGCGGATTTAATTTAATATAATTATCAATCGCATTATCGAAAATTATCGTTCTCGCGGCAACGGATATTTGCTGGTCAGGTTCAACTTTAATTCTATGAAAATCAAAGTCAATTTTATTTATAATTTTTTCATACAGCGGGTCATTGAGCAATCCGTCCTGTTCCATACTTTCACGGTAGCGGTAGTATAGCGTTATTAACATTGTGTATGGAACATCTTTAAGTTTCCTGATAGAAATATTCATAATTGATTTATCCTTTAAAAATGCTTAACTGTTAATAATTGTATTCTATTACGTAACGTAACATGCAAGTAAAAAAATTCTATATTCTTAATATTTTCTTAAAATAGTGAACTAAAAGATTTTGGTGTATTATATTATATAGTAGTAATGTTTAGGAGTTATCATGATAAAGTTCGTTTTAAAAAGATTTTTCTATTGGATGAAATATGAACCTGTAATTGGTTTGTTAATGATAATAGCTGCTGTGGTTTTGTTTTTAACAGCTTTCAGAAAACGGAAACCAAAAGATGATGCAAGTTTCTGGCAATGGACAAGGAGTATTCTCGAAGCAGTTGGAACAGCGCTTTTATTTTTAGGCCTTTTATGGGCTTTTAGGTCAATTTTAAACGATAACTATAGAACTTTTAGACGAACTCATGGAAGGGTTTCTTCTGTAAATTACCAAAGCGTAAAAACTATATGGGGTAGGCCGCACAGGCAAAAAGAAATAAAAGTTTATCACTATATTGAAAAGGAATTTAAAAAAGAAATCAGAAGAAGTGACCCGACTTTGCCCCCGATATATAAAATTGTTAAGAAAAAAGTTAACATTGAGCAGAACAGTATATTGAGTTCAAAAGGCTATGTCGAAATGATATTAAATAAACGCAAAAAGGGCAGCGCTTATTACAGCGGATATGAAGCTAAGTTTTTTATGGAATATGAGATTATAAATGATTCGGAGCATAAAACACAAGCCCGGTTCTATTTCCCCCGTTCTGCAAGGCAGGTATTGACTGAAAATTTTAATATTTTGGAAAACGGAAAAAATATTTCCCGTAATTTACGCTTTTATTCCCGGGGTGTAAGCTGGAAAAGAGAGATGAAACCGGGAGAAAAAATTATCGTTACTGTTAGTTTTACTTTCCGTGGAATAGAATTATTTTATTATCAGATTCCAACTCCCCGCGAAATAAAAAACTTTGAATTTAAATTGATAGCTAAAGGTATAAGTAAATCCGAGATTAATTATCCTGAAGGGTGTATTACACCAAAACAGATTACTAAATCCAAAGACGGAAACGGAGTAGTGCTGAAATGGACGCTTGATAAATCAATAACAACAGCGGGCATGGGTATTTCATTGCCAAAGCCGGGCCAGCCCGGTGCAAGAGTCAGCAGAGTGCTTGCAAACAGCCCTTATGCTTTAATGATATTGATAGTAACTATTTTTCTATCTTTTTTGATTCTTAACTTTAATATTGATTTTCTGAGGATTTCTTTATTAGCCGGCGCATATTCTGTAATGTTTATGCTTATGTCGTCGTTAAGTGATTTTCTTTTGGGTTTTTGGGGGACTTTGATTTTAGGCGCGATAATTGTAACGGGTTTAAGTTATCTATTATACCGCAAACATGAATCAAATTTATTAAAGGTTATTATTTTAGCATTAACAGGGTTTTTCTCGTTTATCTATCCGTTAATCGGATTGCTTTCTGATTACCGTGAATCTTTTAAAGGCATTGTTGTAATAGTTATAATAATGTATTTATTTTTTATATCTTTATATTCCCGTGTTAAAAAGACAGATGATTTAATTTAGTATATAGTTACCTTATTTATTTTGAGGTAAAATAAAATAGAAATCGCTGCCTTTGCCGGGTTCACTTTTTACACCGATTTTACCATCATGTGCATTAACAAGGAGTTTACAAATAGAAAGGCCGAGTCCTGTTCCGCGTTCCCCGATTGTTCCTTCTGTGGTTGTGCGTGAATATCTGTCAAAAATTTTTTCTGCCTTTTTTTTATCTATTCCCACACCATTATCAACAACGTGAGTTTCAATATTTCCTTCATGGTTTTTAAAACATTCTATTTTAATTTGTCCGCCAATGTTAGTAAATTTTAATGCGTTAGAAATTAAGTTGTTTAAAACCTGAACGATTTTTGGAAAGTCAAGTTTGGTTTTAATTTTACCTTTTACGTTCAAATTTAAATTTATATTTTTTTTCTCAGCAAGTATTTTTAAGGAATTGATACTCGTTTGTACTACATCTTTCATATATATTGGTTTCAAATCTATATTGAGCTTTTTCTCTCCTAAAGCTATTAAATCGAGAAGATGATTAATATAGTTCAATTGAATTTGAGCGCTTTCTTCAATATATTTAATCATTTCTCTGGAATCTTCAGACAAATCATCTTTTGCTAATAGCATATCAGTAAAGCCTAAAATCCCATTAAACGGAGAGCGGAGGTCATGTCCGACAATAGTTATAAATTCCTCTTTCATTTTTGTAAGTTTTTTTATATGAGTAATGTCTGAGGTGTATATCTGCCCAACTCCTAGTTTTGGAACTCCTATAATTGTAAAGTTATAGTACCTGGTATCAATTTTTACTTCTTGAACAAGATATTCTCCGTTCTCAATAAACTCTTTAGGTTTAAGTGATTTAAGCACTGGGCAAAAGTTCATTACTTTTTTATTTGTCGGGTCAGTGTTCTGGAATAAAAATTTTTTTGCCGCTTCGTTATATAAAGTGATTTTACCGGTTTTTTCAAATCTAACAACAGGAGTAGGGTTATGTTGTGCAAAATATGCAAACCTGCGCAACTCTTCCCTTTCGTTTTTTTGTATGGTTATATCTCTGGCAATGGCATATACCATGCTTTCATTTCCGATAGTAACTTTTTGTGCTGTAACTTCAACCGGGAATTTTTTTCCAGTTTTAGTTTTTTGTATTGTTTCGAATATAACCTTATTTTGTTCATTCAAAACCCTATGAA
>CALGPD010000407.1 GCA_937960625.1 uncultured Spirochaetia bacterium
GGGAATTAGTAATAGTATGGGGTATTAAGAAAAACACCAACATTATAAAAAAACCCACCGCCCTCTTTATTAAAGGGGGCTTGTTAAAACCAACGTAGAGCTAAATAAGCCGGGGGATTTAAAACAACTTAATCTTGCATATTAAAAACGCGTTATACTTAGGGCTTAAATACCTCCTAAACCTCTGCGGTTCTCATCTTTCCTCCGCGTTAAATTCTTCTTCTCCCATCCTTATTGAATCCTCTCAATCTGTGGGCAACGTCTTTTCTTCATCCATTGCAGGCGTGTTCTCATAATCAACCGTGTTATTTTTGCCATGAATTTTGTTGCAAAAAAAAAACACTGATTTTTTTTTATTCAAAAAAAACGTAAAAAACAACAATCCTGTTTAAAATTAAATTCTGTAAATAGTTAATGAATAGGCATTTAAAGCAGAATAAATATTGTTAAAGCACATTGGCACGGTCTTTGCTTTATTAGTTAGCAACAAATTATTGAGGTTAGTAAAATGACAGGTACTCTTATTCAAGAAAAACAAAACATGTTTGAAAATACAAACAATAAATATTTTGATGAAACCGTAATAGATTCAAGACCGGATTACGATGCTGAGGATGACGCGATTAAATATTATCTTGCTGAAATATCAAAGCATAAGCTTTTAAGCGTTAAGGATGAAAAGCGGTTGTCCAAGCTGATATTAAAAGGCGATAAACGCGCTTTAAATAAACTAATTAATTCCAATCTGCGCTTGGTTGTTAAAATTGCCAAAAGCTATGTTAGCCGTGAATACCCTCTGATTGACATAATTCAGGACGGTAATATGGGATTAATAAGCGCGGCAAAGAAATTCAATTACAAAAAAGGGGTAAGGTTTGCGACCTATGCTTCGTTATGGATTAAGCAAATGATACAGCGCAATTTATACGTTAGGCGTAGAACAATTAAACTTCCTTACCGGAAAGAAATCAAAGCAAGGCAGATGCAGAAATATCTTGCTGTATTTTATCAGGAGCAGGACAGATATCCTACAATCGGTGAAATATCAGATTACCTCGGTGTGTCCCGCGAGGATATAGAAAATATGCTCGTTGCAACGAACAGTATTGTTTCTCTTGAGGAAGAAAAAAATGAAAAAGGAAATTTCATTGTAAAAAACTTAATAAAAGATGAAAACTATCTGCCGGAAAAATCCGTAATAAATAATAATCTTAAAGAAGAAATTGAAAGAGAAATGTCAACGTTAAACTTGAGAGAACAGAATGTATTAAAATACCGGTTCGGGCTTGAGGCTGAAAAACCTAAAACATTAAAAGAAATAGGTAAAAATTTTGGCCTGACTCCTGAAGCAGTAAGACAGATAGAAAGAAAAGCATTACTAAAATTAAATAAGCGTTTTCAGCATGCTAAAGTTTACCTAAACAACTAGCATGCACGGTTTTATCCAGTCATAAACTCCCGGTAATTTTAAGCATGCCTTCAAAAAATAGAGACCCCATTAATAGAAGGCATGCTTTTTTTTACTGTCTTAGCAGAATGAAACCCGGCAATATTTATAATCCAAAATCAAGCATTCGCGTTTTAAGCTAGTTATAAAACCAGAGAATCAGGTGTCTTTTTTATTCAAGCAAAAATTCAAGTTTATATTATAAGCCATAGAATCATTAAACTAATTTTATAAATTACCGATTACTATAACAGGCATAGGTTTAAAAAATCAAAGGAGGGAAATTATGGATAAAGAAATAATGAAAGAAAAAGAAATATTTTTCGTTGAAAATCAGGACTATAGATTTGAAACGGGTTTTCATAAAAGAAATGAAATTGACGTTATTGACGGAATAAAAATCATAAACCCGCTTCATAGATACAGATTTCCATGGTAAAGGTTTCAATGAAAACTAAATTATTAATCATTTTTTTTACTTTAATCATATTTACAAACATGCGCGCGCAAATATCTCAGTTTAGAAGTGTGCCCGCAAGAAACAGAATTAAGTATGCTGAAGACTTTTACAAACTGTACAAAATGAAAATGCATTATAATACTGATAATCTCCTTGCTAATATACATTGGCTGCAGCTTGCATTATATGCAAAGTTTGACCATCCTATCAGGGCAATGGCATTAATACGCAAAAGACAGGAACACGTTAAATATAAAAGACTTTTTAAAATGAGATTTAATTTTTTAATAATGAAATCGTATTTAATGCTTGGAAGAAGGTATGATAAAAAGAATATTTATTACTTTAACAAACGGTATAAGAAAGAATTACTCACCGGATTTAATATAGCGAGAATATACTATAAACGTGCCATGCATTACTGGGAAAGAACCGTTAAATGGGCAAAATCAGCGTGGAAGTTAAAACACTACCATTTAATAGGCAGCGAAGTTGATAAAATGCAGAATCAGATGTTCAAAATTGTAAATAATAATATCTGGATTAATCATAAACCCGTTATTGACAGACTGCTTAAAAAACTTAAAGAAAAAGAAAAAATACTTAACAGTTAAAGCCGGCTAGTCAAACATCAAATCATCGTCTTTATCTCCTGAAGGCGGGTCATCCTTTGCATCTTCTTCATTTATTTTTACATCCTGCACAGGTTCAAGTTCGGCTTCTTCCGCGTCTTCTGCCGTTTGTTCTATTTCTTCCAGTTTATTCCAGCAGAACGGACAGAGTTGCATTTGTTTTGATACGTATACGTTTTCGTCATCAAATGCGCAGTATTTAAAAACCATATTTTCTTCAACGATTTTCTGTATATCACTTTTCACGCTGTCAATAGTAACATCAGCAATTTCCCGTTTTTCTTCTTCGCTTTTAGTAACATCCTTTTTAATCCCGATAACTATATCGAGTTCCTTAACCAAAGCAAGCTCTATTCTTTCAACTTTTTCAGAAACATGGCTTAATAATGACGATATTTCAAGAAAGCTTTGCAGTTCATTACCGCGGATAATCCGGGATAAATATATTTCATAGCCAACGTATATTCCTAATAAAATTATTACTCCAGCAGCCGCGAAAAGAGTCCACATGGGCAATTTGAAATATTTAATTCCGAAAAGAGCAAAAAAGCCAAAAAAAATCAAGAACACAATTACGGTCATAAACCATTCAATTTTTCCCGTTTTCTTTACACTTTTTGCAAAAGCCGCTAAAGCAATTTTACGTTTATTTAGTTCTTTGCGGGTTTGGTCCAATTTTCCCTCCGTTTAATTCTGTGAACACATTATAGACATATATATTATTTTTTGCAAGAAAAATTAATTACTTATACATATAATTAAACATAAATAAAGGACTGTTCAGCTTGAACCTTTTGCTCGACTTCATTCTTTAGTATGTCTAAGAAGTCAGGGATTAAGACACCGTGTTTTTGCTTGCCTGATAAATTTCTCACGGATACGGTTTTAGCCTCTTGTTCTTTCTCCCCGCAAATTAACATATACGGTACTTTTTCTCCTTGCGCTGCCCTGATTTTATAGCCAAGGCTTTCATTCCTTAAGTCTGTTTCTGCCCTAAACCCTAAACTAATTAATTGTTTATGAATATTTTCAGCGTATTCGTTTTGAGCATCAGAAATCGGCAGTATTTTAACTTGAACAGGAGCAAACCACACAGGAAATTTCCCTTCATAATGTTCAATCAGAATACCAATAAAACGTTCTAATGAACCGAATACCGCTCTATGCACCATTATGGGCCGGTGACGCTGGCCGTCACTACCTTCATAAGTTAAATCAAAACGTTCGGGCATTGAAAGGTCAACCTGAATTGTGCCGCACTGCCACATCCTCTCAAGGCTGTCCTGAATGTTTAACTCAATTTTCGGTCCGTAAAAAGCGCCTTCACCTTCTTTGATTTTATAATCAATATTTAAGTTGCCCAGCGCTGTTGTTAAAGCGTTTGTAGAAAACTCCCATACTTCATCACTGCCGATGGCTTTTTCCGGTTTAGTTGCAATAAAGATTTCATATTCATTAAATCCGAAATCTTTATAAACGTCCATTATATACTGAAAAGTTTCCTGCACTTGTTCTATAATCTGATCTTCGGTGCAGAAAATATGCGCGTCATCCTGAGTAAAACACCTTACTCTAAACAAACCGTGTAAAACACCGGACAACTCGTGCCTGTGAACAGTTCCGAGTTCAGCAACTTTTAACGGCAAATCCCGGTAAGAATGTAATCCTGATTTATAAACAAGTAAGCCGCCGGGACAGTTCATGGGTTTAATCGCAAAAGTCCTGTCGTCAATTTGCGTAAAATACATGTTGTCTTTATAATTGTTCCAATGGCCTGATTTATGCCACAATTCTTCGTTTAGAATTGTCGGAGTACGGATTTCTTCATAACCGCGCAACGTGTTTTCCTTACGGATATAATCCGATAACTCGTTGTATATTGAGGTGCCTTTTGCATGCCAAAAAGGAAAGCCCGGGCCTTCTTCATGAAAGCTGAATAAATCGAGGTCTTTTCCTATTTTACGGTGGTCGCGTTTTTTAGCCTGTTCAAGTTTGTTTAAATGTTTTTTTAATTCTTTTTCAGTGGCAAAACACGTTCCGTATATTCTCTGCAGCATTGCGTTTTTCTCATCGCCGCGCCAGTATGCTCCGGCTATTGACTGCAGTTTAAAAACATTGACAAAAGACGTTGAAGGAACATGAGGCCCTGTACAAAGGTCAACGAAATCTCCTTGCTTATACATTGAAACAATATCGTCAGTTATTTGTTCTGTTAAAAGTTCAACCTTAAAAGGGTCTTCCCGTTTTTTAAAATAATCAATAGCTTCACCCCTCGCCATTTCCATACGTTCAATGGGAATGTCCTGATTGGACAATTTTTTCATTTCGTTTTCGATTTTTTCCAAATCTTCGGGTGTAAACCTGTGCTTAGAATCAAAATCATAGTAAAAACCGTCTTTAATTGACGGCCCGATAGCATATTTTGTTCCGGGAAATAAAAGTTGAACAGCCTGAGCCATTAAATGCGCCGCGGAATGCCGGAGTACATGCAGGCCCTCGTCGCTATTTTTTGTGTATATTTTAATATCTATATCTTCATTTATTGGTGTATTTAAATCAACAGCTTTACCGTTTATTTCAGCAGCTACCGCGCTTTTTGCAAGGCCTTTGCCAATATCAAGAGCAACGTCATAAGGTGTAACGCCTTGGCCGAATTCCTTTACAGTGCTGTCAGGAAGTGTTACTTTCAGTTTGCTCATTTTATTCTCCAAATTTTAATTGTTAAGAAATAAAAATATAACCTGATTGCATAAAAGTTTCAAGAACGGGTTTAAGATTTATTTTACGAATTTTAACATTTAATAAATTACATTAAAAACATAATCCCGGTGTTATTATGATAAAGCAGGGAGTGAAATTTGACGAAAATTAATAACATAACGGTTAATAAAAAACCGTAAGAGTATTTTTAAGGAAGACAAACAATGAAGATAAAATATATTTTACCATTTTTAATTTTAATTTGTACAGGCATTTTTGCTGAAAAGTATACCCTGTACTTTACGGATATACGTTACAGTACCTCAAAACGTAATTTCTATTTTATGCGTTGGGATATGATTTCAGCACGTCAGGCTAATTCAAGAAAGCGTTTTGTTCAAGGCTATTTCAACGGAAAATACATTATCAAAGCTGAAAAATATCTACGGGGCATTAAACAGGAAGAAATGAACTTTGATAAAAACGCGGCTTGCAGAGTTATAGTCAAATATAAACGCTCCCGCATATTATATAAACTTTTCTATAATTCCGGTGGATTTATTCCATACAAAGGCGGAAAATTCAATCTGGTTAAAAAAATAACGTATAAATACGGCAGGCCCAAAACACTTACCCTTTATAACGGCAGAGGGCGTAAAATCGCAGTGCGCAGGTTAAGATAACGGTGCCGGGGAATTTCAAAGTAAGCTAACATCCTAAACCAAGCATTCCCGTTTTCAAGCAAAAGCAGGATTTTTTTTCAAACGCAGAGGCCGCGGAGTTTGTCGGAGGGATTAAATCGAAATCAAAACGTAAACATCCAATCTTAACTTTCATACTTAATCTCGAATTCAAACAACGCGTTACACTTATGGCTTAAATACCTCCTGAACCTCCGCGGTTCTCATCTTCCCTCCGCGTTAAATTCTTCCTCTCCAAAAACCAACCGCCCTCTTTATTAAAG
>CALGPD010000408.1 GCA_937960625.1 uncultured Spirochaetia bacterium
TTTTATTTAAAGAAGAAGTATATCAAATACAAGGTGCATTGTTTGAAGTTTATAAAGAATTGGGATGGGGTTTTCTCGCGGTAAGGGATTGAAGAAGGAATTATCAACTGAAGCAAAACTACCCATATATTTTGAAACAACAAGGTAAAACACATCTAAAAAACTAACCCGGGATTTATCTTCGATCTTTAAATCTTTTCTTTTTTTTCTAATATAAACGTTACTATATTTATGGTTATTGTATCTATTAAAAAGGATTCTACATGGAAATGAATATGGGATATAAATCCGGTTTCGTTGCAATAATCGGCAAGCCTAACGCAGGCAAAAGCACGGTTATGAACTCAATTCTGGGTGAAAAAATCGCGGCAGTGAGCAGCAAGCCAAATACAACGAGAAACCGTATATTCGGTATTCATTCAACCGAAGAATACCAGATTGTTTTTCTCGATACACCGGGCATTCACACTCCCAAAGATAAACTAAACAAATTCATGGTTAATCAGGCTTACAGCGCTTTTGGGGAAGCGGATGTTATTTGTTTAATCGTTGTGGCCGGCAAAAAACCCGATCAAGAATATGAAACCATGATTAAACACTTAAAACCGTTTAAGGGTAACACCATGCTTATAATAAACAAAACGGATTTAACAGATGAAGATAACGCGAAACAAACTGCTGAAAAATTTAACTCTTTGTATCAGTTTGATAAAACGCTTTTAGTTTCCGCGTTAAACCCCGCGGATATTGAAAAAGTAGAAAACGAAATAATTCCCCTGCTGCCTGAGCAGCCGCCCTATTTCCCCGTTGATATTTTAACAACAGCACCGGAAAAAGACATTTGCGCTGAATTTATACGGGAAAAAATATTTCTTCTAACCGGGAAGGAGCTTCCATATTCATGCGCGGTTATGGTTAACGCGTTTGAGGAATTTGAGGATATAATTAATATTCAGGCTGATATTAATGTTGAGCGTGATTCTCAAAAAGGCATGATTATTGGAAAAGGCGGTAAAAAAATCAAGCAGATAGGCATTGACGCAAGAAAGGATATAGAAAACCTGCTCGGTGTTCAGGTTTATCTGGAAATAAAAGTAAAGGTGCAAAAAAACTGGAGCAAAGACGAAAAAGCGCTTGAACGTTTTGGGTATAAAAAAAGCAAAAATCCGGAGTAAAATATAAAAGCACGATAAATAATTGTCTAAAATTTCACCTACTTTAAAGAATTAAAAGGCTTGAAATTTACAACTAACATGCTTTGAGTTGACACAGCAATTCTTTTTACGTAAATTACTTAAAACACTAATTAAAACGGTGAACACATGAATATAGCACTTGCGCAAATCAATCCTCTAATCGGCGATATTTGGGGGAATACCGAAAAAATATTAGAATACATTTCAAAAGCTAAAGAAATGGGCGCGGATTTGGTTATTTTCCCCGAGCTTACCATATCAGGTTATCCGCCCAAAGATTTACTTGAAAAACACCATTTTATTGAAAGCAACGTTCAAGCTCTGGATGAAATAAGAGGGAAAGCTGAAATACCCGTAGTAGTGGGCTTTATGGATAAAAATGAAGAGGATTCGGGTAAATACCTTTTTAATGCCTGCGCGTTTATTGAAAATCAGAAAATAAAATCAGTTCACCGCAAATGCCTTTTACCAAACTACGATGTTTTTGACGAATCCCGCTATTTTGACCCTGATATCGCGGTTTCAACATTTGAACTATGCGGATATAAATTTGCTATGACAATTTGCGAAGATTTATGGAATGAAACCATGCCCATGAAACGCAAACTCTATGATTATAATCCCGTTGACGAATTAGTTAAAATAAAACCGGATTTTGTAATTAACGTTGCCGCATCTCCTTACGGAATAAAGAAAAAAAAGCTGCGCGAAGATATGTTAACGCAAATATCAAAACGCGTTAAAGTTCCCTTAATTTACGTTAATCAAGTGGGGGGCCAGGATGATTTGATTTTTGACGGGCATTCGTTTATAGCAGATCAAAAAGGTGTAGTTACAGAATGCCCCGGGTTTGAAGAACACCTGAAAATTTACGATACAAATGCAGCGTATAAAAATTTTATTAAATACAATAAAGATGAAGAAGAAATTTTAAACGCATTGACTTTAGGTTTAAAAGATTATTTAAAAAAATGCAAGTTTGAAAAAGTCGTTTTGGGATTATCTGGAGGCATAGATTCCGCACTCACCGCAGTAATCGCTGTAAACGCTTTGGGCAAAGAAAACGTTAAAGGTATTTTAATGCCGTCTGAATATTCCACATCACACAGCGTAACAGACGCTGAAGACCTGGCCAAAAACCTCGGCATAGATTATGAAATTGTGCCCATTAAAGAAATGTACCACGCTTATATAAAACAACTTGAACCGTTTTTTAAAGACACGGAATTTGACGTAACTGAAGAAAATATTCAAGCGCGTATACGGGGCAACGTAATTATGGCATTCTCAAATAAATTCGGATACATGCCCATAGCAACAGGTAACAAATCAGAACTCTCATGCGGGTACTGCACGTTATACGGTGACATGAGCGGAGGGTTATGCGTTATCGGTGATGTTTATAAAACCGAAGTTTATAAACTATGCCGTTATATAAACCGGGATGGTGAAATTATCCCTGAAAACACCATAACCAAACCCCCTTCAGCCGAACTAAGGCCAGGGCAAAAGGACTCAGACTCCCTACCGGATTACGATACTTTAGACGGTATACTTAAACTCTACATCGAAGAATGGGCGGGCGTGGATGCTATTGTTGAAACCGGATACGATGAAGCCGTTGTTAGGAGAATCTTACGTCTGGTTGACATTAACGAATACAAACGAAGGCAAGCAGCACCGGTCTTGAAAATAAGCCTAAAAGCGTTTGGCACGGGAAGACGAATGCCCATAGCGCAGGGCTGGAAAGAAAAGTAAATTGGTTTATAAACTGATGTGGTATTTACACTATCAGCTATTCGCATCATAAGTTCTTAGTTGTTTACTCTTCTTAATAGTAAATTCATTAGATAAAACGTATAATTCTTCAACCATTTTTCTTATATCTTCAAGATTCATATTCTCATCCATAACTGCTTTTAATATTTCTGAGCTTCCCAAACTTTGTTCTTGAGCAGCTAATGAGATTTCACTTGAAATCGAATGAATTTCATTTACAGAATTTTTAATCAATTGACTCTCGTTGTTAACTTCAACAATGGAATTATTAATAACTTTAGTTTTTTCTAAAATATTAGATATTGATTTTAACGTAATATTAATGCCTTTTGCCTGTTCTTGCGTAGATGTATATATCAAATTATTAATGTCGCTGGTATTTTTTATATCATTAATAATTTTATTTAAACTTGTTTCAGCATTTTCCCCCATTGCAACTGCGTTTCTAATCCGATCCAATATATCTTTTATTAAAGTTTGAATTTCCTTTGAAGACATGGACGAATTTTCAGCTAATTTTCTTATTTCATCTGCAACGACAGCGAATCCCTTTCCATACTCACCGGCATGGGCAGCCTCAATAGCAGCATTCATGGCCAATAGATTAGTTTGTTCAGCAACTCCAGTGATAACACCTAAAATATCACTTATTTGGTTACTCGCAGATTCAATACTTTTAACACCGCTTATTACATTTTTTATTACATTATTTCCTTCCTCAGCAACTTTAGATAAACTAGACGTTATTTGGTTAGCTTCTTCAGAAATGTTAGCAATGGATTTAATACTCGATGTAAGTTCTTCAATTGTAGAAGAAAACTCGTTAATTGAAGAAGATTGGGTAAAAATATTTTCAGAAACCGAATTAATGTTATAGGTAATCTGATCAACGGATTTCATAGCATCATCTATAAGTTTATTTTGATTACTAATATTATGTTGTACTTGATTTGCTGAAGCACTAAATTCTTCTAATGTAGTGGTAGTCTCTTGTGAAGAAACACTTAAAGAATTAACTTTAGATTTAATAGTATCGCTTTTATCGTGAATACCGTCTATAATATTCGTTATTTTTGTTTTTAACTCGGAAAATGCTCTGGACATCATCCCAATTTCATTTGAATTTTTTAATTCAAAATTATCAACCACCAAATTACCTTGGGCCATCTTTTCTGATATCTTTGTTATTTTTATTATAGAATTAACTATCGGTCTTAAGTTTAATATTAAAATAATTATTGATACGATTAATGTACTTATTCCTGAAAATATAATTACCATGCTTACTTTAGAAATAAGCTCAAACATTTCTGAATGATAATATATTCCGCAAATATACCAATTCCATTTTTTAAACGGTAAAACTTTAACATAAACGTCTTCAATTTTTATGCCTGAAGTATCCATTTTTTTAACGCTAGCGTTAAACCAACCTTTTCCAACGCGAACAGTTTGATAATTTTTTTTATTGTTAATAATGTTAAAAATAAATTTTTTCCCGGTTGCATCAGTAATATTATAAATATTTTGATTTACAACAGAACCATTGTTAAAGTAAATAACTTTACCATGATTATCAATTATAAAAACATATCCACTCTTACCGATTTTAGTACTATTAACAATTTGTTTAAATTTTTTAAAACTCTGCTCTTTAACTCCAACGTATAGAACTCCGATTATTTGATTGTTAGCATCTATTATTGGCTTATATGCAGTTATATACCAAGTATTTACAACGTATGCACGACCATAAAACGTTTTTCGCTTCATTATCGTTTTGTATACAACAGATGATGTAGGTATATAAGTATTAATAGCGCGTTTTCCATTTAGTTTTTTTACATTGGTTGAAATTCTTAATAAACCCTTATCAAATTTTTGAAATACGGTTACTGTTGCATTTGTTAATTCCAAAACCTTATCAACAAAATTATAATTTTTATACAATGATTTTTGGCCAAGTCGCATTAATGGTAGAATTAAAATATTTCTTTTTTTTGTTATCTGATTGATAGCTGTCAATTCTTTTGTTTTGGTTCTATCCAAAGAAAATGCTTTTCCTCCAACTTTGCTGACAAAAATTGCGGTCTGTAAATCATTTTTCACTTTTCCTGATATAATACTATCTTGAGCTAAAACAACGTTATAAATTCCTTCGAGTTTGGCTTGCACATTTTTATTAACTTCATTTGAAATTTCATTTTTAGATATCTCAAATATTAATATCCCCATTACTAAAAAAGAAACAACGAGTATTGAAGCGAATATTATTGTCAATCTAAAACGTATTGATGATTTGATATGTGACAATCTCAAAAGCCAACCTCTTTTCAACATAAAAATCTTCTAAAAGATAATAATTTTATCAATTATTTTTAATATTTATAAATTAAGAAAAAATTAAATCATTTTCAATATTTTATTCGTTGCTTATACAAGTTTCTAGAGTTCTTAACATCATCAATTCTTATTATATTTAAAAACAACGGATTTTTTGCATTATAAAAATGTTCTTTTTTTGTTAAAACAATTGTTACAACGCAATTGTATTTTAAACATATTTCAGATATTCTTTGTGAATATTTATCTCTAATTCGTTGTTTATCTTTAAGTTCATTGAATATTATTAACAAATCAATATCAGAATATTCTGAAAAATCACCTTTTGCGTAAAAACCGAAAAGGATAATCTTACATATCCCGGAAAATAGTTTATTTAGCGTATTTTTTGTCTCTTTTATAGAATTTTTTATGTTAACAGGCAATGATTGTCTCAATTGCATTTTATTATTATTCATGTTCATATATTTATTATAGAAGATTACTAAAATTTATTAAAGCAAATATTTATTTTTATAATACGTTCAATTGGGATTTTTATTCTTCACCCTTTACCAAAACCAAAAATGAAATTATAATAAAAGAACGAAGCCAAATTAGGACAAATATGAAACGTATAGACAATTTCCGGTTACAAATAGAGAAAAAAGGCAACATGAAAGTTTCGGCAACAGTATATGTATCGGATAAAATTAACCCGGACGCTAACGCGTTGGCTCAATTAACAGATGCGACGAAAATTCCCGGGGTAGTTAAAGTTCTGGCTACTCCTGATATCCATTCCGGATACGGTGTTCCTATAGGGTGTGTAATGGCAGCGGATAATGTTGTTTCTCCCTCGGCCGTTGGGTATGATATTAACTGCGGAAT
>CALGPD010000409.1 GCA_937960625.1 uncultured Spirochaetia bacterium
TGTGATACAAGCGACCCCGCGTATTTAGTGCAGTAAATCTCCTCTACCACAAACTATTACTAGTTCCCCTTGTTTACTTAAAGATTTTAATTCCCGCTTTAAGATTACATTTTGATTTTCCTTTAATATCTGATGGATACGGATTTAGCTGTGGGTAAAAAAGCAATCTTTTTTTACTTATATTCTTAAATTTTAACTTTACTGAAACATTTTTTTATATAAATTCGTTGATTTAATACTGTATTTCTATATAATGTGTAGAAATATCGGAGGTTAGGGTATGAAAAAAGTATTAATCTTATTGTTTTCGTTGTTGATTATTATGGGAATTAATTTTAATTCAAACGCGCAAAACTCAGGCGCGTACATAAAAATATATAAAAAAGTTACTGATATTAGAAAATTCGGTAAAGAGGTAGTTCACCCAAATTGTGTACTCGTTTATATGTCACGTTCCCGCAGTTACGTTGCATACAACGTAAAAACCGGGCAGCGCTATAATATTCCAAGCGGGTTTAGAATTAATAATTATGAAAAAATTAAATACTACAGGGATAGAGAGTATAAATCATTTAGCGCGGGTAAAGTTTGTATGATAAATCCTGAAAAAAATGAAGCGGGTTTTTTAGGCTATGCTTATAATAGAAACATGCCGCGAAAATCTAAATATAGAAACGTATATTTTTATACCTGCGTTGACCTTGAAACCAATTCCGTTAAATGGACGCATTTTATCGGATACAGAAAATACGTTTGGGCTATTTCTCCGGATAAAAGCTTAAACCATTTATATTATTATTATAAAAAAGCGCCTTTTGTATATTCTTTTGAAAGGTTAAATTTATCTACAAAACAAGTTGACTGGAAATACGATTTAAGGATTAAACGCCGGTATGTGCGGACGTATAAAGGCATGAAACCTCCCTCCCTGCAAACGCCTTTTTTTACAAAAAACTATGAGAATATCGTTGCAACAGAATATGATGAAGCGCCAGGAAAAATAAAAAGGCCTATAGTGCAGACATATATTATAAACGTCGCAAAAAGAAAACATTATGAAAACCCTTCTATGATAACAGCTTACGGACAAGTCTATGATAATAAACGAAGCCTGTATCTCGTTGGCAGTAACCAACTTTCTCATTTAATTCAATATTATATAAAGACCGCAGGTTACAAGAAAATTAGAAGGGTTAGGGTAAAAAGAATTCCAAAAGGAAGTTTTCATTACATATTGTCTTCACAGAACAAATATGTTTACGTTTTAACTAAAACCGTATTTTTAGCGTATACATGGCCAGGGTTACGCCTTGTTAAAAGAATTCCTATAAGCAGATTGTTTCCGGGAATACCTTATTTTTCAACGAGTGAAAGTATGTGGGTTTCAAATGACAGAAAATACGCGGCAATAGGCATCATGAAAAAACGCGGACGATATATTTCATCAGACAGGAAAAAAGGTTTTTACGTTCTAGAGTTCGGCGGCTAAGTATATTTAAAGGTTTTTTATTTAAACAGTATTAACGGGATATATTAAAATATTCCGTTTTGCTGTTATCAACAACGTATTTAATGCGCTTAAATGTGATAAAGCTGATTTTAGTTACCTTGCCTTTGATAGAGTGATTTCCATATGAAGCGATTTTTTTTCCCGTTCTATTAAAAACGAATATTCTATATGACCCGGAAATATAAATATTCATACCCATTG
>CALGPD010000410.1 GCA_937960625.1 uncultured Spirochaetia bacterium
TACGTTCCCCGCAGAGACGCTTGCTTTATATAAAACATAAAGAACGAAACAAAAATAAAAGGATCTAGAAAATATATAGCATTAATTGAGGACGAAGCAAAGGTTTATATAAATATCTCCGCGGAATTTTGCGTTCTCTTTTTCACTCCGCGTTAATTTTTTTTAAAAACGCGGAGGGCGCAAAGATACGCAGAGGAGCAGCAACGACAATCAATACAATACATCGAATTAAATCATAAATATTAAATCATGCTTTCAAGTTTATATTTTACTTACGCTTAATTATTTCCTTAATCCCTTGTGAAAACAAGTGCCCTCTACGTTGAAATTCTTAATCCCCTTTGTTTTCTTGTGTTGATTTTATTTTTAACTGTGGTTTTTACTTTGCGGTAACCGTATATCTGTATGTATGCTTTTTGCGGTTAATATTTTGAAGGCTGATTTTAAGCTTCACCCGTAATGTTCAATATCTCCCTTATATGCTCTTTTATCTCTAAAGCGCCCGGGGCAAGCTCAAAAGCTTTTCTAAGCGTTTCAATAGCGGTCTCGTAATCACCGGTTTTATAATACCCCCATCCCAGTGAGTCGAGGTATGAGGCATTATCAGGGTTAAGTTCAAGGGCTTTTTCAACGTATTCAATACCTTTTTCAACAGCAAGCCCGGTTTCGATAAGGATAAACCCGATGTTGTTAAGGAGTTTCGCGTTTTCGGGATCGTTTTTTATGGCTTTTTTATAGTATTTCAAAGATTGCTCATACAGCTTTGCTTTATAAAAAACGTATGCTAAAATTGACAACGTTGTAATATCTTCAGGGGAAAAATCAAGGGCTTTAATTAACATTTGTTTGGATAAAACGTATTTTTTTTCAAGAGCATAAATATAACCCAAAACAGTTCTAATATGATTTAAATATACAAACCCGCGGGGATGCTGCTCAATTTTTTCCAGATATTCCAAAGCTTTATTAAAATCGCCGCGTTTGGCATGCATTATACCCAGTGTGTACCCGGCTTCCATATTATCAGGGTCTTCTTTTAATTGTTTTAATAAAGCGTCTTCAGCTTCATAAAACTTATTATTTTGGGACAACAAATCGGTAGCAGCAACGAGAAGTTTTTCCAAATCTTTATCGTGTTTAATCACGGTGCATCCTTTAAACGTTTAAATAATTCCATATGCGTTACTTCCAGCGATAACGGGGTAATGGAAACGAATCCGTTTTCAACCGCGGTAAAATCAGTATCCTGCTCGGGTTTATGCTCGGGTATTTCTCCTCCAAGCCAGAAATACTCCCTGCCCATCGGGTCTTTTCTTTTAATTACAATTTCCTTAAAAACCCTTGTGCCTAATTTGGTTATTTTTTCGCCTTTAT
Source organism: uncultured Spirochaetia bacterium (assembly GCA_937960625.1). GTDB lineage: Bacteria > Spirochaetota > CALGPD01 > CALGPD01 > CALGPD01 > CALGPD01. Next base: position 1,375 of record CALGPD010000410.1, read on the forward strand.
AATTTCCGTTCGCGGGAAAATTTATATTAAACATTTCGTTGTTTTTATAATATTTATCAAGAAGTTTATCAATAAGTTTTGCTGAGTAACGCGCGGCGTGATTAAAATCAGCAGTTTCCCCCCATGCGTTTAGCGAAAAAGCTGCTGAAGGAATTTTATTTATCAAGCCTTCCCTTGCTCCGGCAACGGTTCCTGAGTAAAAAACATCGTGTCCCATGTTCGGCCCTGAGTTAATGCCAGACGCAACGAAATGGATTTCATCGGTTAGAAAACCTTTTAAGGAAAACTTAACACAATCAGCAGGATATCCGTCAGAGGAGTAAGTGTCGGTTGATATTTCTTTGAATCTTACAGGCTGATGCAGGGAAATGTTGTGAGAACACGCGCTTCTTTCTTTTTCAGGAGCAACGATAATTACTCTGTGTTTTTTTCTAAGTTCGTTTGCCAGCGCTATAAGTCCCGGATGATGAACCCCGTCATCATTTGTTAGAAGAATGTTCATATTTTACAACCAAGTTTTGTATATTTAACGAATAGTTTCAAGCTAAATAAATCCCCGGAGAAAAGTCCCCGGGGGCTTTCGGGCTGACTGGATTTGAACCAGCGGCCACTTGACCCCCAGTCAAGTGCGCTACCTGACTGCGCTACAGCCCGATTACTGGTAAAAACTACTATTAAATATAGTTAAAATCAACATGAAGTTTAAAA
>CALGPD010000411.1 GCA_937960625.1 uncultured Spirochaetia bacterium
GTTTATCTTTAATAAAAGTTAATTAAAACACTCTGTATATACAAAATTATTTATAATAACTATATATTTTTATGTGCCAAAAATTTCATTATATTAAAGATAATAAAAAATACTTGAATCTCATTTCAAAATAATCGATAATATAAACAGGTGGTAAAATGGATAAAACGGCCAAAGAAAAAAATAAATTAAATTACAATGTTACACCTTTATATTTAGGAGAATTGTCAAAAAAGATAATGTCAGAAGAAAAAATGCCTGATTTAAATAAATTGTCTCCGGAAGAAAGAAACAAATTAGTAAACGATTCATTAAACGGTAAAATCTAATCATATAAAATTGATTTTAACATTTCTTTTAATTCATGAGTATAATATCCCAATTCAATAGATGTTAAATACTTTTCAATAAAAATTTTAAGATTCTTTGATGATTTAAATATAAAACTTGAATTTATAAATATTTTTTCTGTTCTTGAATAAATAAATATCTCAAGAGATTTTGCGTTATGTTTGAAATTGTTTTTATATAAAAAAACTATGGTTTCATTTATTTTTCTTAATAATCGAAACCTTGTATCCACTATATTTACAATTATTTTTTCAAAAATTAAAACAAATTCATTAAAAGGTAAATTTTTATTTTTACTTATTAACAGGTATATGATAGTGTAAATATCATTTATACTATACATTAATTTGCCGGATGCAAGACTTGCTCTAAAATTTTCCGTATGTGCTGTAACAAAGTTTAGCACATTGCCGTTAAATTTATTTATCTCATCTTGATATATAATTTTGATTAAATATATTAAATTGTCAATAATTTCAGAATCGGCAATTACTTTTCCTGAAAATAAAAGGCTTTCTGCGATACCATTCTCAGTTAAAATTTCTTCAATTTTTTCTTTTATTTTTTGAAGTTCATTTTCATCCATTTAAATAAAATTCCAGCTGGATTTTTCATGCTTTTACTTTTATTACCAGATAAAAAACTACTGAATTTATTATTCTTTTCCGCCTTTTTCACGTAAAATAGCAGCAACTTTTTGCTCATTTTGAATATTTGCGAGTTTAAGCGGAGTTTCCCCTTTTTTCGTTTTAGCATTAACATCCGCACCGTGTTTAATTAATAATTTTGCAATTGTGCCGCGCCCTCTTAACGCTGCCATGTGTAATGCCGTTGCTCCTGCCTTGGTTTTTACGTTAACATCAGCGCCTTTTTCAACAAAGAGTTTAACAATACCCGTGTACCCCTGGGTTACGGCAATCATTAAACTCGTTTCTCCTTTATTCGTTTTAGCGTTTACATCCGCGCCTTTTTCAACAAGAACTTTTATCACTTCAATATTACCCGGAGTTGTTGCCGACATTAGCGGAGTAACGAGGTTATATGCTTGAGCATTAACATTCGCGCCTTTGCTTATTAAAAACATTGCGATTTCTTTTTTATCTTTTTGCGCCGCACCGTGTAAAGGAGTACCGTTATAAGCGTTTACAGCATTAACATTAGCGCCTTTTTCAACTAAAAGCTTGGTTATTTCAAGATTACCGTTCATTGCAGCGTAAGTTAATGCCGGCCTTTTCATTTTATTACCGGTCTCTTTTGCGTTAACATCAGCGCCGTCTTCAATCAAGCTTTTTACCTGAGTAAGATTTCCTTTTTTAACAGCTTTGATGAGGCCCTTATTAAGGTCAGCTTTTGATTTACAATTTAACGTTATTAAAGAAATTAATACTAATACCGGAACAATTATTCTTTTCATATTCACCCCAATTTATTGTAGTTTTGTTTATGATATTTAATCATAACGTATTATACCGTGCATCACGTTTTCAAGTCAACAAAGAATTCAACGCAAAGAGCGCGGAGTGAGAATTAGTAATAGTATG
>CALGPD010000412.1 GCA_937960625.1 uncultured Spirochaetia bacterium
CAGCCATGAACGAGCAGGCCATTGCCGCAAAAGAGATATTAAACTCCATGTCTTCCCTTGTTGAGATAACCGAACAGGTTAGGGGAGCTATTACGGAGCAGAAAACCGGCAGCGGTGAAATAATGAAGATAGTAACCAAGCTTGAAGATGCATCCCGCGTTATTGTTGAGGCGGCTTCCGCGTTATCCTATAGCGCTGATAAGGTAATTGAAACCTTTACTGAAGCTGAGAATGTTACAAAGCAAAGTGTAAGTTCAATTGGAGAATTACACGGTATGGTTAACCGGTTCAAGGTTGAAGATAATAAATCAACTCAAGTAACAGTTAGCGGTTAGTTTATTTTCATTAAATTTTGTTTAAACTTTTTTATAATGTCTTTTCTTTTGAAATACCCAAGTGGTTTTTTATGGTATTCAGGATTGCGGTAATTATTATAATCAAGAGCAATAAACCCTATTCCTGTTTTTCTTATTACAATTACCCTTCCTTGTCTTGAAAAGATTAAGAAATTTTTCTTAAATTTTTTTACGGCAATGTTATAATATCCGTAAAGCATAACTTTCAATGCTTTGTTTGTTATGCTTTTAGAATACAATAACCTTATTTCCGGTAAGTAATTAATAATTTTCATTCTGATAATATTAATGCCGTTTATTTTATAGATTATCCAGCTTTGAACCGGAAAATATTTTGTTAATAAGTTTATAATAGCAATTTCCGGCATCATTATTTGAAAAATGTGTTTTTTCCTTATTTGATTTATGGGTATTGTTCTGCCTATAATTTTTCCAACCCGCCATAAGTTTTTTATATAATTTGCTGAAACATTATCAGGCAATGTTTTATTTATTTGGTTTGTAATTCTAATTTTTTTTGCTATATCAAAGTTTTGTTTCTTTAGTATGGAAATTAGTATTTTTTTTGTAAAGGCATTAGGAGCCGGACGGTGTGGATAAAATATTATATCTTTATGGCAAAGTCCGGGTACAAGTCTAAGTTTAAAACGCGTGATACTGATGATTTTTTTATCAATATAAGGAAAAATACTTTTTAGACCTTCAAAATTTACGTTTTGTATGCCTTGAATTTTTTTAGTTTCACAATAAACTTGTTTTTTAAACTCTGTTTGAATTAAATCGTTTTTATAAGTTCTGTCCGAAATAGTTATGATATCCTCAGAGATAGTTCTTTTTTTATTAATTAAGTAAATATACGGTGATAGAATAAACGCATAATGATTGTAAGAAATCTTTATGTATCCGTTTTTAAACGATTTAATTAACAAGAGATTGATCTTACGCTTTATATAATAGTTTAATACTTTCTTAAGCTGTTTGTTTTTACCGTAAATGTTTTTAATGTTTTTTTGATTTATATATATAGCACGGAATGAATTTTGGGATTTTTGTATTTTACCATTGTTTTTTATTGTTTTATAGTTTTCATAAGTTGAGGTAAAATTATTTATTTTTTTAAATAAATTTTTACCTTTATAAAAAGAAATCTTAATGTTTGTTTTTGTTGAAAGTATTGGAATAATAATTTTTCTATTTTTTGATATATAGAAAGCTAACTCGGTTTTTTTGCCAAACCTTGTTACTACAAAACTGTGATTTTTTTGCTTATAGGGGGCAAGATTAATATAAAAACTGTATACGTTTGAGCAAAAGAATATCAGGAAAATATATAGGAACGTAATATTTTTAAATTTAATTTTCATGTTTAATTCCCGGAATTTAAATGTATTTCAAAAGTTACTTAAAATTACGTTTTTTTTAAATATACAAACTTAATATTTTTTTTCTTGACAAAGATATTTGAAATCATGTATTGTAAATTAATATAATACTAATGAATTTAACCCTAAGGAGTTTTGAATATGAGAAAATTTTTAATAATTGTATTAATAGTTTTATTTGCTCTTATATCTATAATTGGTTGTAAAGGGAAAGCAAAACTTGATAAAAAAACTGTAGTCACATTTTTATTGAATGAATTGTATTACGCTGACCCTAATAATCCTGATTCCGAAATGAAAACAAAAGAATATGGGAAAATATCCTTTTATCTGTACACAAATGATTCAGAAGATGCAGTTAAATTATTTATTAAAGCTGTAAAATCAGGGTTTTATAATCCTAAAATTAACGGAGATGAGAATGTCCGCTTTAGGTTTCATCTCAATGACCCGGCGATGTCTTATTTTATGCAGTTAAAATTCATTCTTAAAGATAATAAATTTGATTCTCCTGAACGATTAAAAACCAAATGGAGTAAGGAAATATCACCATCTTCAAATATTCCAATTAAACGGGGAACTCTTGCTTTAAATGCAAAACTTAAAAGTGATTTTGTAGTCTTAAAAATAAAGCAAAAAAGTAAGGATTTAATTCCAATTGGACAGGTTACTCCTGATAGCGTATAGACCCTTGAGAAATTATTTTCTACAACTGCTGATGTAGGTGATACAAAGAAAACCCAGCAGGGTACTATTGTTACTTCAACACCGGTAAATATTCAGGTGTTTGTTGATAAAGTAATTATAAAACAATAAGTTTATTATAAATACTTAAACCCCGTTTATTAAGCGGGGTTTTTTTTATTATACTTTGATATATAACTTATTCGTTTGCCGATTTAAATATGTGTTATTATTATCAAACTGTGATTAAAAAAACATTAAAAATATTTATTATCATTTTAATATTTACCTGTATGCTGACTTATTGCAGAAGTAAATCATATACGTTGGTTTCTAATAAAAGCGTAGAGATTTTTATTAATGGAAAATCTTTTATAATTAATTTTTATTCTGGAAAGGGGTTTTTGCCCGGTAAAAGGTTTTTAAGTTTTTTAAAAACAAATTCTTTAAACGGAACGTATTTTCATTTTGCAGAAAAAGACTTTTTCATCCATGGCGGAGACTTACTAACTAAAGACAATGATCCGGCTAATGACGGAACAGGCGGAAATATATTTTTTTCAAAATACATTCCTGATATTAAAATAAAACCGGGAACAGTCTGTTATGCGGGATTCGGGAACGGCAGGTTTAGTGAAAATCAATTTATTATTTTTCTAAGGGAACTTACTGCGCAGGAAAAAGAAAAGTTTGGAAATTATTGTTTTGTTTTCGGAAATATAGTGAAAGGCGTTGCTTTATTAAAAGAATTATCAAGTTATAATAGAAACAGCCTTTATAAATATAAAATAACTAAAATTAAAATAGTAGATAAATGAATAACGATAAAATAACTAAAAGTTTTATATTAAAATCTTCCATAATCATAATGATAGCCACTTTGCTGTCAAAACTTCTGGGTTTGGTACGCGAGCAGCTTGCATTATATTTTTTTGGAGGAAGCCATTCACACGATGCATTTATTGCAGCGTATAAACTCCCTAATGCTTTAAGAAATTTACTTGCTGAAGGCGCTTTTTCTGCCGCATTTATTCCCATATTCAGTTCATTATTAATAAATAAAACCAAAGAAGAAGCTTTTCAATTTGCGAATAAAGTAATTACGCTCTTATTTTTTAGCGCAATAATAATTACCGGGTTAGGGTTGTTATTTACACCGGATATAATTCCCGTTATTTATAAACACAATGCCAAACTTGAACTTGCTGTTCAATTAGCAAGAATTATGATGCCTTTTGTTATTTTCGTTTCAATCTCTGCAATTATAATGGGCATTTTAAACTCAATGCATCATTTTTTATTTCCCGCATTAGCGCCTTTGTTTGGAAACGTTGCTTTTATTATTGTTTTAATTGTATTACACGGAAGTTATGGAGTAAAATCTCTTGCGTTTGCAATTTTATCTTCCGGAATTTTTTATTTTTTGTCTCAAACACCGAGCCTCGCAAAAAAAGACTTTAGGTTTAAATTTGACTTTAAATTTAAAGACTCCAACGTAAAGAAATTTATTAAAAGTTTTTTTCCTATTGCTTTTGGTATGGCTATTTTCCAGCTTAATTTATTAATATCAGTTAGATTTTCTTCACCTTTCCGAGGCGCTGTCGTAGCTATTGATAAAACTTTTATTATCCTGCAGCTGATTTTAAGTGTATTTGTAACGGGTATATCAACAGTTAGTCTTCCTACTTTTTCGAGATATATTGCTGAAAAAAATATGGATAAGTTTAAAGAAACCTTTATTATCGGGATAAGAATGGTTCTGTTTTTTACTATTCCTGCCATGATAGGTATTATGGCATTAAATACTGATGTTGTTTCTAT
>CALGPD010000413.1 GCA_937960625.1 uncultured Spirochaetia bacterium
AACTTAATTCAAAATTCTAAAGACATTTAAACACGTTTTTATTATTATTAGACGATGAAAAATAATGATAACATCGTTGTTACCGGAACCTCTGCAATCTCAGCATTAGGCTTAACAATAGATAAAGCAATTAACAAACTTAAAAACTCCCAAAAAGGAAATATACAAAACAATTGTTTTAAAATGCCTGAAAAAGATATAAACACTGTACAAAGCCTTTATAATTCAGGGGAAATTTCAATAGATATGGCTGTATATTCCGTTGCCGGAGCATTAGAAAACGCTAAAATAAAAAAAAAGGAAATCCCGGATGACACAATAGTTATATATTCATCCAGCAAAGGCGGAGTCGATTCACTGCTTAAAGCGTGTAAATCTGAAGTTAATATGGGAAATAACTTTTTTAATTATTTACCTTCATCTGCTCTAAGCCATGTTTGTTCATATATTGGTAAAAATCTCGCTGCTATGAATCTCGTTTCCGCGTGCTCAACAGGACTCTATTCAATAATAGAAGCATATCATGCAGTAAAAAGAGGGCATTCCCTAGCAATAGCAGGAACAACGGAAAGTTCATTAAATCCCCTAATAATTAGCGCGTTTGCAAACATGAAAGCATTGACAAAGGATAAAATCATGCCGTTTGATAAAAAAAGAAACGGTTTTATAATGGGACAAGGAGCAGGATGCCTTATTCTGGAAAGCGAACAACGAGCAAAAAAACGCGGTGCAAATATACTGTGTAAAATAACCGGGCTTGGCAGGTTTTCCGATACATTTCACGTTACAGCACTCGATGAAGCAGGGGAAGTTATAGCTATGGCTATTGAGAAAGCTTTAAATGGAAACCTTAATGTAGATTGGATTAATTCACATGGAACAGGTACTAAAATAAATGATTTAGCAGAGTATAACGCGTTTAAAAAAATATGGAAAAATGATTTGAAAAATATTCCTGTGAATTCTTTGAAACCTTATTTTGGCCATTTACTCGGTGCTTCAAGCACAGTTGAAACAATTTATGCCATACATTGTATGAATGAAGGATTTATCCCCGCAAATTTAAATTTAAACGAGCCGGAGTTTGATTTAAATTTGTCTACACAAACAGTTTATAAAGATATAAACCGTTTTATAAAATTATCCCACGGTTTTGGCGGGCATATAGGCTCATTGGTTCTTGAGAAATAAAAAAGCTATGGAAAATCCATAGCTTTTAACTACTAATAATGCTAAAACCCATAGCTTAAACTTATATTTAAGTATATTCCTATTAAAGAGCCTTCATCAGCTTCCGGATCCGGATTAGATGAAACATCGACTACACCGGACAAACTATATTTAATTCCCAATCCAATTTGAAATAAAAAATTTCCAGGAGTAAATCTAAACCCTAATTCTGTCACTAAATTCGTTACCATGGAATTAATATTTTCATTATCAACATCAGTTCCATCCTGTGTAACTGATGTTTTAAAGTTAAAACCTATCCCTGCGCTTAAATAAAAATGCCATCCTATTACTATACTTGGTTCTATATAAAAATAACTATAATTAGTTATTATACTATTTCCACTCATATCTTCATAATCCGAGCCAAATGTATTCACACCCAAACCCACTTTTATTCCAATATAAGACGAAAATTGATATAGAAAATTGGCCCCAAATTGAATATTTGGTGTCCCACTTCCTTCTTCACCAGAAACCAATGTTTGCCCATAACCAAATCTTAGCCCTACATAAAATTTTGGATCAGAATTGTTTTCAGAACCGGTTTCGCCAGCCTTAGAATCTGTCTGTGCAAACAATGAAGTTGAAATTAAAACAGCCATCAAAATTATAAATATTTTTTTCATGTAACTACTCCCATAAAATGTTTTAATAAATATAATAAAAAAATAACATTTATCTAAAAAAACATAATCAAATGCAAAAAAAATTATACATATATTTTTACAATGTAAATTTAATCACGATAAATACAAATATATCTATTTTTTTCATCTATATACCTAAAAAAGTAGCAATATACAATTCAAGCAAAAATTTTACACACAAAAATATCACACAGCTCAACCAAAACACATATTTTCAAACCAATATTTAATAATTATAAACAACTAGGTTAATATTAATAACATTTTAAGTTACAAAATACTATTGAAAAATTAAATTTCTTCGTATGTATACTCTTTCCATTCTTCGTCTGTACTTAAATCTTGAGGTACTGGAATTTTTGTCTCGCAGGAAGTTTCCTGTTTTTCTTCTTCATCAAGGTAATCACTTGGAAATTCAACTTTAAATACTTTCTTAATGATGTTTTTAATAAATGCCGAAATTTTATTCAATTTTGTACAAACCGAATTTGACATATCCTCAAGTAAAGAATATATAACCGGCACAACGATTAAAGTTTGAAGAGTAGCAAATAACAAACCGCCGATTATTACCCATGCCATAGGTATCCAAAACTCGGTCCTAGGCCCGCCAAGTGCTAAGCCTAACGGCAATAGTCCTGCAATGGTAGTAAAAGTAGTCATAAATATTGGCCTTACCCTCGTTTCACAGGCTTCAATTATTGCATCCGTTCGATTCATACCCCTGCTGCGAAGCAAATTTATATACGATACTAATACAATAGCATCGTTAACAACAATACCCATTAATGCTACAGCACCGAACAAAGACATAATACCTACTTTGGAATTAGAAATAAGAAGGCCAAAAGAAATACCCACTACAGATAAAAGAATTGTGGCAAGTATTGAAACAGGCTGTAGGAATGAACCTAACTGAAGTACAATGATGATATATATTAACAAGAAACCACCTATGAATGCCAATCCAAGAGAGCGGAAAGATTCATCTCTATCCTCATTCTCCCCTTTATATAAAATTTTATATCCGGTAGGCAAAGGATAATTTTTAAGCATTGCTTTAACATCTTTCATAACCTCAACAGATGAACGCCCGAAAGTATCACCCGAAATTGTTATCGCCCGTTTCATTTCTTCACGGGCTATTACAGTCAGCCCGCTTTCCATTTTAATGTCAACGAGCTCTGTTAAGTGTATCATGCTGCCGGATTGAGACTTAAAAAAATAAATTCTCTGTAAATCCTGAAGATTTTTCGCGTACTTATCCGCAATTTTAACTTTAACGTCAACTTCTTTATCACCAACGTAATATTTCGTAACTTCAAGACCGTTAAAAGTTACAGATAACGCTTTTGCAATTTGCTGAATAGATATACCGTGTAAATCAGCCATTCTCCTTCTTACAGTTGCCCGGATTTCAGGAACACCGACACCGTAGTTATCCCGGATATCTACCGCGCCTTTTACATTTCGGATTCTTTTTTGAATATCTCTTGAGATACGTTTTAACACCTGAATATTTTTACCCTGAACAACGACATTAACAGGAGCTCCGGTTGGTGGGCCGCCTTTTGGTTTTTCAACCTGAAATTTAGCTCCCGGTATTTTTTCAAGATATTTTCTTAATATACCCTGAAGTTTTGCTACGGAAAAACCTTTCCTTTTAGAGTAATCTACCATTTCGATTGAAATCATACCTATACTTTTATTTGACTGCCTGATAACGGAAGTTGTAGAACCGCTGTTGGAAGCTGAACCAACGGTAGAAATCCATTGTTCTATTATTCCTTTATTTTTATATTTAGTTAATACTTCATTTTCAATTTTTTTAATTATTTTATCTGTTTGATTTATAGAAGCTATAGCAGGTAAACTCACCTTCACATATAATTTACCCAAATCAACGGGGGAAAACATTTCCTGCTCTCTTGAACTGAATATCATTACTCCAATAATAAATACTATTAAAGTTATAAAAACTGTCCATTTGCGGTGGTTAATGCTCTTTCTTATAAGCTTTTTATACGAATTAAAAATAAAAACGAATTTGGATTCTTTTTTAGGTTTATCATAGCCGCCGCTTTTTAAAAGTTTTTTCCTGCGTTTTTCAGCACGCATTTTTTCTTTTACAGCAGGGTCAGACATAAATTTCAACGCCAGTACAGGTATAACAATATGGTCAAAAATAATCGATGCTGTTAATGCTATTAATACCGCTATTGGAATATTTGCCATAAACTGCCCTACTACACCTGTCATAAATAATAGAGGCGCAAACGCTCCCATGGTAGTTAAAACTGAAGAAAACACACTCGTCCCCACTTCATTCATACCAATTATTGTAGATTCTTTTTTTGATTTACCTTTTTCCCTATGCCTGTATATATTTTCCAGAGTTACAATAGCGCCGTCTACAACCATGCCGATTACGATGATTAATCCGAATTGTGATAAATTGTTTAAAGACCTGCCCATTATATACAATGTACCAATTGTAAAAATAATACAAAACGGAATACCCATTGAAGCAATAAATGCATTCCGGAAACCCATACCAAT
>CALGPD010000414.1 GCA_937960625.1 uncultured Spirochaetia bacterium
TATCCGGAGGTAATACATCAATGTTCATTTCACGCGTTTCATTTAAATACTTTGCCACATCATCAATATTATTTTTAAAAACCGTTAAAAGCGCGCACATATATTCAACGGGATAATGAGTTTTCAAATACGCTGTAACGTAAACAATTACGGCATAAGCAGCGCTATGAGATTTATTAAACCCATACTCCGCGAAATTTGCCATATCATCGTATAAATTTTGAGCAAACTTTTTATCGTATTTTTTAGAAAGTGCGCCCTGAATAAACTCTTCCCTCAGTTCGGCCATCTTATCTAATTTTTTCTTACCCATTGCTTTACGTAAATTATCCGCTTTTGCCATAGAAAACCCGCCGATAACCTGAGCGATTTTCATTACCTGTTCCTGATATATAAATACACCGTAAGTGGTTTTTAATATGGGTTCCAAATCTTTATGCGGATAAACGGTTTTCTCTCTTTTAAATTTCCTGTTGGCAAAAGTCTTATCCATTCCGCTTCCTAAAGGACCCGGGCGGTATAACGCAATAAGCGCGATGATTTCTTCAAAATTATCCGGCTTTAAATTTTTTAAAAGCTCTCTCATACCCTCGGATTCAAGCTGGAATACTCCAATAGAACGCCCGGACTGTAAAAGTTCATAGGTTTCCGGATCATCCAGCGGAAGTTTATCAGTATCAATATCAATATTTTTTGTGTGCCGTATTATTCTTACAGCGTTTTTTATAATGGAGAGGTTTTTTAAACCAAGAAAGTCCATTTTCAACAAACCGCAGCCCTCAAGCTGAGTGCCTTCAAACTGCGTTGATATTAAACCCTTTTTAGGATCTCTATATAAAGGGACATATTGAGTTAAATCCTGGTCACTAATAATAATGCCCGCTGCATGTATGGATGAATTGCGCCTTAATCCTTCTAACCGGCTTGCAATTTCAAGCATTTCCTTATATTGAGGATTACTGTTAATCAAATCTCTAAATTCCTGAGATTCATCCATTGCTTTTTGCAATGTCATTTTAAGGCCGTCAGGAACGAGTTTAGCTATTCGATCAGCCTCAGGGATCGAAATCTCCATTACTCGGCATACATCCCTTATTACCATTTTGGCTTTTAGCGTACCGAAAGTAATAATCTGTGCGACTTTCTCATCGCCGTATTTTTCCCGTACATATTCAATCACCCTACCCCGCTCGGAATCCTCGAAATCAGTATCAATATCAGGCATTTCCCTTCTGCCAGGGTTTAAAAACCGCTCAAAAAACAAACCGTATTTTAGAGGGTCAATATTCGTTATGCCTAAAGTATAAGCAACGAGTGAACCCGCTGCAGAGCCACGGCCAGGGCCAACTGCTATATCATTTTCTTTTGCCCAGTTAATAAAATCCTGTACTATTAAAAAGTAGCCAGGAAAACGCATTTCTTTTATTACGGACAATTCATATTCAAGGCGCTCTTTCAACTCCGGTGTAATTTCACTGTATTTTTTTTCAAGCCCGGCATGGCATAACTTATCAAGATACGTTCCTTGAGTATAACCTTCGGGGATTTCAAACACAGGCAAATGTTTTTCACTGCCGTATTTATGCTTAATGTCAAAACTTATGCTGTCCGCGATGTGAACCGTATTTCTAAGCGCATCGGGAACATGGCTGAATAACTGCTTCATTTCATCAGCACTTTTTAAATAAAAATCCGTGCCGTGAAATTTCATGCGGTTAGTATCAGCGAGTTTTTTTCCCGTTCCTATACAAAGATAAGCATCCTGAGCTTTTGCATCTGATCGGCCAATATAATGAACGTCATTAGTTGCTATTAATTCAGTACCGGTTTTCTTAGACAGCTCAATTAAAACATCATTAGCGTGTTTTTCTTCCGGAATTCCGTGATCCATAAGCTCTAAGAAAAAATTATCCTGCCCGAAAATCTCTTTGTATTCATATATAATTTTTTCAGCACCGGCTTTATTCCCGGAAAGTATTGCTTTAGGTATTTCTCCGATAATACACGCTGAACTCCCTATCAACCCTTCCGAGTTTTCAGCTAAAACCTGTTTGTCAATACGGGGTTTGTAATAAAAACCGTCAAGATAAGCTGTGCTGCAAAGTTTCATTAAATTATCATATCCTGTTTGATTTTTGGCAAGAGCAACGAGATGATAATAACTCTGCTCGTTATCCATTTTTTCTTTGATTTTTCTATCGTGATTGATAATATAAAACTCACACCCGATTATTGGCTTAATTCCCTGTTTAACCGCCTGTTCATAAAACTCAATGGCGCCGAACATATTTCCGTGGTCGGTCATTGCGATTGCGGGCATGTTCAACTCTTTGGCTTTTTTAATCAGCTTTTTAATATCTACGGCAGCGTCTAGAAATGAATACGTTGTGTGTAAATGTAGATGAACGAAATCGGTATGCCCGCCAATCATTATATTCTCCGGATATGTTTTTGAAATTTTATTAGTGCTCTACAATAGAGTAATACCCGGAATAATTATTCGTCAAGAAAAATTATTTAAAGTTTGAATTCGCT
>CALGPD010000415.1 GCA_937960625.1 uncultured Spirochaetia bacterium
TTAAATTTAGAAGTAACAAAAAATGCAATTAGGATTACAGGAACAACAATTCTTGGAGACGGAAAAATTGCTTTTATACTTGACATTCCGTCATTAATAGGGCATTTATTAAATAGGGTGGTAATGGAGTAAGCATGGAAGAAGATGTATTATTACAACAAATAAATTATGCTTCTATGGGAAATCAATTAATTACTTTTACAATTCAGGATGAATTATACGGTGTTGATATTCTAAAAATCCAGGAATTAATTGGATTTTCAGAAGTAACTCCTGTGCCTAACCTACCCGGATATATTTTAGGTGTTATAAATTTAAGAGGAAATGTAATCCCTGTAATAGATTTAAGAAAAAAATTTAATATGCGGCACAAAGACTATGATAAGTTTAACGTTATTATAGTATTAAAGGTTGAAAACCGGTTTATAGGGTTAGTGGTTGATTCAGTTCATGATGTTGTTTCCCTGTCTGATGAAAAAGTAGGGGATACACCGAGTTTTACTACTCAAATTGACACATCTTTTATTAAAAATATTAGTCAGATTGATGATAAACTCGTTGTTATTTTAGATACAGATAAAATAATGTCTATTGATAAAATAACAGAAATAGCCGGATAATATAAAATAATAAACTATATTATTGAGGTGTTATGTTAGAAGATAGAAGAAATTTAAACAGATATTTTTTAGAAAAAAAATCTGAAGATGAATTGAAGTCTTTTATAAACATTGGGGGCGTTGAAATAAAAATATCTCCCGATAATTTAAGTCAATCGGGAATTAATTTTAAACTAAATATCGAGGCTGCAGGAAAAATTTCGGCCCAAAGTTCATTAAAATTCAAATTTATATTAGATAATTCTTTTGAAGTAAATGCTTTAGGAAAAATCATCTGGAAAACAAAAATAAGTGGTTCAGGAAATGATTATTATTCGTTGGGTTTTCATTTATTTATTTCCGAACAAAAAGAGCAAAAATATTTTGAAGATTTCCTAAACACACTTGAATAAGTTAATATAATTTATTTTTATATTAATAATAGGAATATAAATGAGTAAGGAACAAGTAGTACAAAACATAGAAATAGAAGATGCTGAATTTATTCAGGAGATGAAATGGCAGTTAAAAAGGGCTAAAAATATTCAAAAAAGTATTTTACCCGACCATCTTCCTGACTGGAATTGTTTAAATTTTGCATCACGTTATATTGCGCTTGATGATATAGGCGGAGATTACTATGATTTATTTCCAATAAAAGGTGATAAAATTGGATTACTTATCGCAGATGTTTCCGGCCATGGCATCCCTGCTGCATTAGTTACAACCATGGCAAAAGTGAGTTTTGGATATTTCGCGCGTTATTATGATAATCCCGGGGAAATATTAACAAAAGTAAATCAAGAATTAATTAGGTATCTTCCAAAATTCGGAGCATATTTGACTGCTTTTTTATTGGTTATTGATAAAAACTTGAACGTAGAATATACTAATGCAGGACATCAACATGCAATTAGATACATTAACGAAACAAATTCTTTTGAATATCTGGATACCGAAGGCCTTTTTATAGGTGCTTTTGAAACTGTTGAACAAACTTATGAGGTTAAACGCACAAAACTAAATGCAGGTGATAGAATTATTTTGTATACGGATGGAATTGTTGAAACCAAAAACCATGAGGGCGAAGAATACGGATATAATAGGTTTGAAGATATAGTAACTTTCTCTTCTGCCCTTACCAACGAAAAACTCGCTGAATTAGTAGTTGATGACATAATCAGGTTCGCTGAGGGAGAACCTATGAAAGACGATGTTTCAATTCTAATACTTGAAGTAGAATTAAAATTTGAAAAATATAAAAATTTTCTCGAACAATTTTATAAAGCAGAAAAAGAAAATAATATACTCGACATGCTTGAAACCGGACAGGAAATAATGCATTTAAACCCGGATGATTTACATATTAAATTTGCAATAGCTAAGTATTTATATAACAAAAAGCATTTCGAAGAAACGCAAGAACTTTTAACGGATTATATAAAACGCAATGAAGAAAATTACCTTATATATTACATGCTTGGTAATATTCAATATTTAAATAAAAATTATCACGGTGCTATTAACTCCCTAACCAAAAGTGTGGAAATAAAACCGGACTTTGCCTATGCTTACAATAATGCTGCCGCTGCTTATATGAAAATTGGTGAAAAAAATAAAGCTATCAAACTTCTAGAACTCGCAAAAAAGTGTATGCCTGATAACGAGAAAATTTCCCAAAATATAACGAAAATTCATACAAAATTAATATAAAATTTTGCAAAAAAAAGTAAACGCCTATATAAGTTTTCTGGAGATTACTTCAGCCATTTTATCAATATCAACTGTAGTATCTACTGCACCGATACGTACCGCTTCCCCCGGCATACCAAAAACAATACACGTTTCTTTAGATTGTACTATTGTATATGAACCTGCATCTTTCAATGCTTTTAGTCCTACTG
>CALGPD010000416.1 GCA_937960625.1 uncultured Spirochaetia bacterium
GTGCTGTATATTATTATCGCCTTACCATATCTTAATGCGCTCGTAATATTTATTAACAGTAAAAATAACATAAAACTATAAGAAACGGATATGTCTTTAAAAAAAGCAGTATTTGAAATAATGGAACTAACGAAATATCCATCAATAATAACAAGAACAATAAAATCAAAAGTTACAACTATATATTTAATAATGGAATAATATTTTTCCTTTTTCAAGAATGAAAATAAAAAGAAAATAAATGTAAGATATACTAAAGAGGAAAAGTTTAGTACCAACACTTCTTTATAATTTACATTTTTGATTATAAACATGCTGATATTGTCACCTATAAGGAAAAATAATACTGCATACATCCGTATCTTATTAATTGTCTTTTCAACTTTTTTTTCGTTATCATGAAGAGATTGAATTATAAAATTGTTTTTTAATAGATTTTTTAAGTTTTTATTTAACATATTAGGAATTATTATAAAACTTTAAGAAAAAAAATCAAATAAAATAATTCAGCGGTTTCATTTTATATGAATTAATTACTAATTACATTTATATTTTTAAAATATTTTTATTTACAAAATAAACAGTGTCTTATAGTATGTCAGCGATGGAGCTTATGATGAAAAAAAATATTATTATATTAACACTCTCCTTTTTATCGGTTTTATCTGTATATCCCCGTTATTTTTCAAGCCGGGGAGTTAGTTTTAGATATCCTTCAAGCTGCCGAATAAAAAGAAACACTATTAACAAGTATCGAACTCATAGAATTACTGTAGGAAAAAGAGGGTTAACAGCAGGAATATTTGTGTTCAAATATACAGTAACAAAAAATCGTGTTACGAAATTTGTTAAAAGTTATATCCGTAGAATAAAAAAAATGAGTATGCGCAGAATCCGTAAAAGCAAAATTTATGGAAATATATCAATTCCAATAAGACACGGTGTTAAAGGTTTTATGATAAAAATATCTGCTAAGTTTAGAGGTAAATATAAAACGTATTCAAGATTATATTTTTTTAATTTTAACGGAAAAGGCGTTGTTATTGACACAGTAAGATTTAGAAGAGTCCGGGGGAATTTTAAATGGTTTTTTAATACTTTGAATCTAAAATGGCAAGGATTTAAATTAGTTAAGTATAATGATGATAACTTTGTTTTTAATTATCCTGATAATTATAACCTTAAAACCAAACAAAGAAAAAATTCCTTTAATATTAAGGCAGTAGGGTTAGTTCACGCCGTTTCGGTTTATTTGATAGGTGCAGAGCTTACTCAAAAAAACATTAATATTTACATACGAGCATATTTTAAAAGAGTAAAAAAACTTGGAATAAAAAATGCGAAAGTATACAAACGTAAAAACAACGTGAAGTTACCTTTTAAAAACTATAAAATAACGGGGAATATATACTATGTTTCAGGTCGGTTAAAACAACGGGATATACGTGCATATATTTATTTTTTCAGGTATAATAACAAAAGCGTTGTTATTAACATTGTAAAACCTGCTGATTCAAAGCAATGGTTCAGATGGTTTTTTAATTCCTTTAATGTAAAATAACGGAGTTTGCATTTTCTTTAAGCTTGTTGCTTTTTAAAATTACGTTTTCAAGTGAAGAAGATAATTTTAACGCTTCCCTGACAGGATTTGCGTACATGTCCAATAATAATCTTTTTTCTTTGTTTGTGGTTAACTTAGTTTTTTCAAAAATTGATTTAGCTCTATTAATATCAATATTTGCGGTTATTAAGTTTTTATCTTTTTTTGATAAATTTTCGTTTTCCAGAAAAGCGTATAAATTCGTATCCCAAAGAATATAATTAGACAGAATTTGTTCATCAATATTATTAACAATTTCTTTGCGCTTTTCTCCAAAAATCCGTTTGCCGAAATGATAATGAACTCTGCCTTTAAAAGAACCGATTTCATGCAATATGTTATTTCTGTCAACAAATGGTTCCTGTATTGAATTTCCAATAGTTTCTTTAACCATAAAATCTGCGCACGGAATTATTTCCCATGAAACACAAATCGGCAGCAAAGTTATTTTTTTAAGCCAATCACTGTACTTTAAATTTTCGTTGTATTTATTAAGCATAGTGATAATAACGGAATCAGTTTTATCAATACCGTCTTTAGAACGCCCGGGTTTTTGAGTTATCCAAACGGTTTTATTTTGTTCCAGTAAATAATTAATATATCCGGAAAGTAATTTTGCCTGAGCAATTTTGTCATCTATATCCTCAACATTACGTTTGATAATAAAGCCTTTATTAAGGCGGATTAAATGGCCAAGCCATTTAGTTTCAAAAATATTATCCCCTGCGCCGCTGTATACGGTTTCAAGGTTTAAAAAACGTAAAATATAATTAAGATAAGCAGAATCAAGAGAGGTACTTCTATGATTGGAAATGAATAAAATTTTATTCTTATCGTTTAAGTTTTCATCCATGGAAAAACTTAATCCGTCTGTAGTAAGTTCAATATTAGTATCGAGGAGTTTAAACATTATTTTTTGAAAATCTTTAACTGTGTGGATATTAAGAAACTTATCAATAAAATTTTGAACTCCATCAATTTTAAATATTTTTAAAATATCAGGGTTCTGATTTATTCTATTTATAAAATCCTTGTCGTTTAATATTTCTTTTATTGCCGAGTTTACATTAATATCATCATAAGCTTTAATATGTTCAAAATCCGTTTTCATCATTTCTTCCTACAGGTAATAAATATAAAGCTATTGATGAAATTAATCAAAAAATTATGGATTAGATATTAACAAATTATTAATAAAATAAAAATAGTTATAGTGTGTATTTTGGCGTTATAATTAATAAATGTTCTATGTTAACCAAAGTTAAATTAATTTTTTTTTGAATAATTTAACTTTAGTTAGACTTATTTAATCAATTGTTAACTTTGGATATCTGTACAAGAATAAACCTAGAGCATATAATATAAACAACGAGAGCATGAAACGTGCTTTTAAAACTCAATAAAGAGAAAATGGAGGTCCAAAATGAAAAACTTAAAAGAAAAAAAAGAACAGGTAAACAAAGTTAAATATGCAATTGAGAACGGTGTTGTTTTCAATGTCAAAGACTTAAAAGATTTTGTAGCATGGATGCAAAATAAGGTTAATGCTAAAGCCGGAAATAATAAACTAATCCTTGATGTACAGGTACAAACCATTTTTGATGAAATCAAAGCTGAGAAAGTCGAACTTGAAAGAAAAGACGTTGATTATCTCATCCAATATGCTGAAAATGCAGCCCCTGACTTTAACGTTTTTTATAGAACTATAAAAGCTGTGTTCAGGAGGGCAAATTGCATAGCTGCTTAATAATATTTCTGCCAACAAAAAGCCGTAATGGAAAATAAACCTTGCGGCTTTTTATTTTCAATTCTATCTATCAAATTAAACACATTTACTGAATTTTATTCGTTTGACAGGGCAATATTAATTTATTATAATTAAGTAACATGTCAACAACAAAACCGAAACTCTGACAAATTGCATCAATGTTTTTTCGATAATTTATCAATAGCATTTTTATTATTTATATTTATTGATACTGAATAATTAAAGGTGTTTTAATTATGTGATTAATATATTTGGAAAACAATTGTTCATATTTCGACGGCTAAGGTTTATGGATTTAAAAACATTCATTCGTGGTTGTAATCCCCGTTGTTGATTAAATTTTTCAAACTAATTGATTTGTTTTTAACTATTGGAGTGATTTTTTGACTGACTTAGATGTAGGTTGTAACACACATATTATAAAATTAAAATTTAGCTTTATTTCTAAATTTGAGTTTTCTATAAAAAAAATTAAGCCGTTTTTTTTATCCCTTTTTAATCATCTAATCAATTCATTCTGCAATGAAAACAATCTTATAACAATAAGACTTTCAACAAGCAGAAGGTATTGGGATGATTAATAAGAATAAAATTTGTAGAAAATTATCAAATGAATACAAACCGGATATGGATTTGAACGGTGCAATCGGACTTTATCTCAAAGAGATAGATAAAGAGGAATTGCTATCCAGAGATGCTGAAAAGAAACTTGCAATTCTCACTAAAAGAGGTGATTTAGATGCAAGGCAGCGATTAATTAAGTCCAATCTCAGGTTTGTAGTTAGTATTGCTAAAAAATATCAGAATAAGGGTATGCCTTTAATCGATTTAATTAATGAAGGTAATTTAGGTTTAATTACCGCGGTTGAGAAATTCGATTATACTAAAGGTTATCACTTTATCTCTTATGCTGTTTGGTGGATCAAACAATCAATTCTTAAAGCATTAGCTGAAAAAACTCGTCTTGTGCGGCTGCCTTTAAACCGGATTCAACAACTTTATAATTTTCAGAAATATACTAAGGAAAGATATCATATCGGCGCAAATTCAATTTCAAATAACGAATTGGCAAATGTTTTCGGTGTAGATATAAAATCCGTGAATGCAATAATCAATGCCGCGTCTTACTCTTCATTAGAGGCGCCAATTAATGATGATAAAAAACAAACCAGTCTAAAAGATATAATAAAAGATGAAAAACTAAATAAGCCTGAAAATGCAGCTTTTGATAACGCTCTAAAAGTTTCAATTAACAAGATTTTTGAAATCCTTACAGAAAAAGAAAAATCAGTTTTAATTCACAGATACGGTTTAAACGGTGTAGAAAATAAAACACTTAGAGAAATTGGTAAAATCTTTAATTTAACAAAAGAGCGAATAAGACAAATTGAAAAGAAAGCAATAAAAAAACTGAAATATAATTCAGGGGCTAAGTATTTAAAAGAATACTTAACTAATTAATAAATGAATGCGGAGTTAATAGTTTATGTCAGAAATAAAAACGCGGCTCAAAAAAAGGTTTATTGTGCTAATTGTATTAATTGCGTTTTAGTAAAAGTTCCGGCAGAAATGATTACAAAATTCATATTACGTGTCAGATGCAGAAAAAAGCATTGGAGTAAAAAGCTTGGCGAAGAAAAACTTTACAAATTTTTTACGGTTGCCAGAAGAACCATAGAAACTTGTGGAGACTATGAATCAATGGGAGAACTAAAAGCATATCTTAAAGAATTAAGAAAGAGTTTGCACTTAAAAGATAAAATCTATACACAAGAAAGTTTTTTGAAGCCTTAATAAATTAGAGGCAGAATAGATTAAAAGGATATGAGATGTCAAATGAAAAAAAGGTAAAAGTGAAAATCCAAGACTTATACAAAGTATTTGGAAATAACACAGCAGAAGCAATAGAACTTGCAAAAAAAAATACCAGCAAAGATGAAATATTAAAAAAAACCAAATGTGCTATTGGCGTCAATAACGCTAATTTTGAAATCTATGAAGGTGAAACGCTGGTAGTAATGGGGTTATCAGGAAGCGGAAAATCAACCCTTTTACGTTGTATTAACCGTCTTATCGAACCAACCACAGGGAGTATTTTTATAGATAACGAAGATATCACAAAGTTTAAAAATGATGAGATAATCAAAGTCCGGAGAAAAAAATTCGGTATGGTTTTCCAGCGTTTCGCTCTTTTCCCTCACAGAACGGTTTTGCAAAACACCGAATACGGCCTTGAAATTCAGGAAACCGATGAAAAGGAAATGAGAGAAAAGGCAATGAATGCTCTTGAACTCGTTGGATTAAAAGGGTGGGAAAACTATTTCCCGGAACAGCTTAGCGGCGGCATGCAGCAAAGAGTAGGCCTTGCCCGAGCGCTCGCGATTGACCCTGATATTTTATTAATGGATGAAGCTTTTAGCGCTTTAGACCCGTTAATACGTTCTGATATGCAGGATGAACTTTTAGAATTAGCCGCGAGTGTGCATAAAACTATAATATTTATTACCCATGACCTAGATGAAGCTTTAAAACTCGGTGATAGAATAGTTTTAATGAAAGACGGACGCGTTGTTCAGGTCGGAACACCGGAAGATATATTATCCAACCCTGCAAACGATTATGTGGAAAAATTTGTGGAAAACGTTGATGTCATTAAAGTGCTGACCGCAAAAGACGTTATGGTTCCTGCTGCAAAAGTATTTAAAAAAGACGGAGCCAGAATCGCTTTAAGAAAAATGAAAGAAATTGGATTACCCCGGGTTCTTGTGCAAAATAAAGATAAAGAGTTTGTTGGATTGGTAAAAGACACAGTTGCGTTAAAAGCTGTAGAAACAGGCAATAAAGATTTTGAATCTATTATTGAAAAAGACGTTCAGATTGTAAATATGGATACACCTTTAGAACACATCTTGACATTAGAACTTGATGATGTTCATCCTGTTGTTGTATTACAGGATGATAATAAAAAAGTTGCAGGAGTTATAGTACATAGTTCTATCATGGCTTCTCTGGCTGAACGAATAAAAGGAGGAACAAAAGAAGATGATAATAGCTAAAATACTAAAAATACCCATAGGCGATTGGATTGAGACCTTTTTTGAATTTTTAAATAGAAATATTTCATCTTTTACAAAAGCTTTCTCTGAATCATTTAACAACGGAGTTGATAATACCATTGATTTATTCGTAGGTATTAATCCGATTTTATTGATAATAATATTATCAATAATTATTTTCTTTTTAAGTTCCGCAAAGCCAAATAGAATTACTAAAGCAAATTTAAGAGAAAAATATTCTAATATAAAATTTTTAGGGCATTTTATCGCATGGTTTTTAGGTAAAACTAAAATCATGATTAAAGACAGGTATGCAATAAAAATGACTATCGGAAGTTTCATAGGATTAATTTTTTGCTGGAATTTAGGGATGTGGGAACTTACGGTTTCAACAATAGTATTAATTTTAATAGCAACGTTAATATCTATATTAATCGGTATACCGTTAGGAATTCTCGCCGCGCTTTATAAAAAGTTTTATAGAATTATTATTCCGATTTTAGACGTTATGCAGACAATGCCTGCCTTTGTTTACTTAATACCTGTTATACCATTATTTAGAATTGGAAAACTTTCCGCTGTACTTGCAACCGTGATTTTTGCAATACCTCCTGCAATAAGATTAACGTGTCTCGGGATTAAGCAGCTGCCTGAAGAATTAATAGAAGCTGCCAATGCGTTCGGTTCAACAAAAAAACAGAAATTAATTAAAGTTCAGTTGCCGCTGGCAGTTCCGACAATAATGGCCGGTGTTAATCAAACAATTATGCTTTCATTATCAATGGTTGTAATTGCCTCCATGATTGGCGCAGGAGGTTTAGGTAAACAGGTTTTATGGGCTGTGCAAAATCTTAAGGTAGGCGCGGGATTTGAAGCAGGTTTAGGAGTAGTAATAATAGCAATAATTCTTGACAGGGTAACTCAAAGAATTGCCGGGTCAGGTAAAAATAAAAAATAAAATAATTTAAGGAGATAAAACTATGAAAAGAAAAATTTTCTCAATAAGCATTATCGTATTGATAATTCTTACATCAATGTTTGTAATGAGTTGCGGAAAAAGTAAAAAATCAGGCTTTGAACTCGTTCAAGGCAGCGGAGCGACAATGACTGCCGCGTTAAAAAGCGCGTACCAAAGTAAAGAATGGGTAGTTGTTACGGGATGGACACCGCATTGGAAATTTAACAAATTTAAGTTGAAATATCTTAAAGATCCTAAAAAGATTTACGGCGGTACTGAATTTATTCATACTATCGTAAGAAAGGGTTTAAAAGAAGATATGCCTCAGGTTTACGAATTTCTTGATAAGTTTAAGTGGACTGCAGCTGATATGCAGGAAGTAATGCTTATGAACCTAAAAAAAGGCACCGATCAATATGAAAATGCTAAGAAATGGGTAATGCAAAATGAAGAGAAAGTTAAAGAATGGCTGCCTGCAAATATTAAACCGGGTAACGGCAAAAAAGTTAAATTGATTTACGTTGAATGGTCTTCTGAAATCGCAAGCACAAACGTTGTAAAAGCAGTTCTTCAGGAAAAAATGGGATATAAGGTTAAAATGATTTCCGCTGCGGTTGCTATGATGTATCAGGGTATGGCAAACGGTGATGCTGACGCAATGGTTTCAGCATGGCTGCCCAGTACACACAAACATTACCTTAACGGGGTAAAAGATAAGGTTGTCGATTTAGGCCCAAATCTCTCAGGAACGAAATTAGGCCTTGTTGTTCCTCAATATGTAACAATTGATTCAATTTCCGAATTGGCTAAGCATGCTGCTAAATTTAATAACAAAATTATTGGAATTGATCCTGGAGCAGGTGAAATGAAAATGACTAGAAAAGTAATTGAAGTTTATAACTTAAAATAAAGTTTTAAAAAAAAAGCAACAGCAGAAGGCTGTTGCTTTTGCTATCTTAGAAAATTTTCATTTATTCTATTAATACCGGCTGATTCGTAATACCCGGCCAATAATTAATTTGGTCGTGCCCCGGTTCGCTTTGATTATTCTTCTTGCTGAAACCCTTAATTTTGATGCTAATCCGCTGACTGTATCACCGGGTTTTATTTTATAAAAAATAACCCGTTTTTTTCTTAATCTGCGCATTTTACGCAAAAATCTTTTACGCCGAACCGCCCTTACATGCCTACGCCGTCTAATTCTAGCTTCTCTTCGCTTTCTAATTCTCTCCCGTATCATAAATCTGCGTCTTTCGGCTTTTAGTCTTGCTAAATATTTTTTGTATATTTTAGTGTCTTTAAACAACGGGTTTGGAACACGGTATTTTTTTATAATTCTGCTTTTCCGTGGCAGATATAAAACTCTTCCAACTCTGAGCATTCGTGGATTACGTATACCGTTTAAACGCATTAACGCGCGTAAACTAACACGGTATCTTGCGGCAATTCTACCGAGATTATCTCCTCTTCTTACTCTAATACGGTTTCTTACGTAATAAATTCTCGTTTCAATTAAATATGGTTTAAGTAAATATTTTTTCTGTTTAAAAATAGTGGTGAAATCCTTGGGCAGCCTAATTAAATAAAATTTATTCCTGCCCAAAGGAGGCGTTATTTCGCCTTTGAGTTGATAATTCAAAGATTTTATTTCAAATACAGTAAGGTTCAAAATCTTTGCTAAAATTTCCAGTTTAAGTTTTGGTTTAACATGAACGGATTCAAAATATACTTTTTTAGTGAAATCGAATCCTTTAAACCCGTATTTTTTTGGATTCTTTGCAATTGTTAATAAAGCATGGAATTTAGGAACATATTCAAAAGTGTTATCAAAACCGGTTTTATCAACGAGTTTCCAAAAACTATTAACATTACTTTCATCCAGTTTTTTTCTAATATAAGTTTCAGTTCCGTTATAAGCAGCGAGAACGAGATCATAGTGTTTTAAACTTGCCTTTAAGCTCTTAATTAACCTAGCTGCGACCCATGTTGATTTAACTATATCAAATCGTTCATCAACGTATTTATTAATCATTAATCCGTATCTTCTTGCATCAGTAGATGACAATTGCCAGAGCCCGGCAGCATCAGTAGAATAACTTACCTGCCTTTTATAATAACACGTTATTATTGGCAAAAGTATAAAGGGAAGCGGTATTTTTTGTTCGGTAAATATTTTTGAAATCACAGGGAAATATTTTTCCATCTCACTGAATGCTTTTTTAAGGTATTTCCGGCCGATCGTCGTATAATACTTTACGAATAATTTAACGTATCTATTATTAACGGGTTTATTTATTCCATTGTTTCTATTGAAAACATTCTGATTTTGCTGTGCATTTATATTTGAGAGGCTTGTAAACATAAATAAAATAAGAATAATATTTATAAGCCTTTTATATGATATCTTGGTTTTAATAATGATTTATCTCCTTAAAGATAATTCTTTTCGCGTATTATAATAATATCGGCTAAAATAACTACTGTTAAAGTATATTAATTTGAGCAATGAGTTAAAATATTATTTTATAAATTTCCATTGCTTTTATTAAATAAGTTGACAACGGATACTTTTTAGCATAGTCTAAAAATAGTTAATTCTTTCCGGAGGAATATATGACACAAACAGCTATGTTAATTTACGGTACGGTTTATCTGTTGGTAGCATTAATTTTTGGTGTTCTTACAATATATTTATTTTTTAAAATATTTAATGTGTTAACGAGAAACATTGATGATATTGCAGAAATAAAACAAAACAATATAGCAGTCGGGATAATAAATGCCGCGGTTGTATTTGCAGTGTCTTTGTTTATAAATGAGTCAATTCAAACCGCAATGGAAGTTTTTAAAAACAATATAATCATTTTCGGCATGAACCTGAGCGGCTGGGAAAAAACTCAGACTTTTTTAATTATGATTGCTCATTACGCTATTTCATTACTTCTTTCGTTCTTCTTGTTGTGGATTTCAATAAAAATCTTTACGCTGCTCACACGTAAGATAGATGAATTTGATGAAATTAAAAAGAATAATTTTTCAGTAGGAATTTTGCTTGCAGTAGTTGTGTTATCCATGTCAATAATCATAAAACCCGGAATTGGAAAATTTTTAAAAGGAATTATAAGTTATCCCACTCCCAAAGCGCCTAGCGGATTAAAACGGCGGTTACCCATAAAAACAGAGAATAAAGAAAAAGTCAAGAGCGGTAAAAACGAAAAGAAAAGTAATTGAGGTTGAATAATGGGAAAAGGAAAGGGTTTTAGAAATTTTATTATACTCGTTCTTTTGGGAATTGCCGGATATTATTTATATAACAGGTTTTTCAAAGCATCTAAAGAATCCGTGCATTTCACAACGAATAATCCAAGCCGGTTTTATACTAATAGAGGGGCTTCTGATTATTCAAAAATTAAACGCGGAACAATAGTCAGCGGAGAAAGATTTTATACTTTTCAGATGAAATATCCCTGGATTATATCCTTAAAGATTAATGAAAGCGAAATGAATAGAATTCAATCAACGCTGGCAAGTATGGGAAGGCTTCCATTGTCCCATTACGGCTTAAGAAGAGACGACCCTCAGCTCGGTGTAAAATTGTGGCATATCATTTATACAACTATTTATAAAAACTCAAAGCCGTATATAAGAAACCTTGCAAATATTTTCAGGCGCATTCAGCGGGATCATAGGTTAAACAGGATACAAACAGCGTATATGGCGCTAAGGTTTATACAGTTCATGTATTATAAAAGGCCGGGCGGTAAATTTGATTATTATACACCGCTTAGGTCATTATACGATTACGGAAAAGGCGCTAATAAAATTCCTAGTATGCGTAATGCCAACGGATGGCACGGAGCAGGGGATTGTGATACTAAGGTCGTTGTTTTAATGCTTTTATTAAGCGAGCTGGGGTATAAAACCGTAATGTTTCATTCAATTCATTATAAACACGCAATGATTGGCATTAATATACCCGGTGTTGACGGCGATTATATCGAGATACGCGGTATTAAGTATTATTTTACAGAGACAACGTATAAAAATTGGAGAATAGGTCAGCTTCCGGAAAAATATTCTGATAAAGATTACTGGGTGCCCATGATTTTTGAGAATACCCGTCCCGGGCAAATCGTTGAACGCAGAAACAGAAATGCGGGCAGAGACGGTTCAGGCAGACGCGCGCCTGATGACGGCGGCGGATTCCGTGAACGCGAGAGGCAGGACAACCGTAACAACTATAGGCGGGAAAATCAGGAGGGTGGAAGTACTCTTGAGCGGGGTTTTGGCGATTAAGAACCTGTACAACGCGTAAAACGGATAAAAATAAAATAGTTAAATCAAGTTTAGTTTTAAAATTTTGGAGAGAAATATGAAAAAATATTTTATTTCTGCGATTTTTATTTTATTAATAGGATGTTCATCACATGGAACAAGGCCGGGGCTTATTATTGTAAAAACAAAGTATAGAATTGCACCAAAAAGAGTTGGTAAAGTATCGTATAAAACTTTGCAGAGAATGGATAAAAACAATGACGGTTTTATTAACGCGCTTGATTTCGGAGAAAAGCCTGATTATAAAAACGCCCGGGATATAATAGATGCTTACGTTTATTATTTGAATAATTACAGGGTGTATGACGTGGCATACGGGCATTATCTTGATAATGATTTAAATAAAAACGGAAAAATTGATTCGTTTGAAATTAAATTTGATTTTTATAAGAAAAAAGAAGCAAAATCATTGATTGATAATTTTATTAGAAATTTAAAACCAAACGGAAAAATTGGAAAAGAACAAATTTATAAAAGCTACTTTATTGCATATAATTACAGGGGGATAAACACAAGATATTTTGCCTCTAAAATTTCCAGCTTAAAACCCGGAAGCAATTACCGGTTTTTAGTAAAGAATAATAATGCCGGCTTTGACCCTGATCTTATTAATCAATATAATTTTAAAAATAAGGATACCCGTTATTTAACTGAAATGCTCGTTGCATCTCCTTTAGTAACTTTTCTCAAAACGAAAAATAATGCGTTAGGTTATATAATAAAAAACAGCAAGCGGTTATTTCCGTCTATGTTTTACAGTAGAAATTTAATGCTCGCTTTTATTAGTAAAATTCAAGCTAATCTTTATGAAAAAAAAGCAAAATTGCATAAGGTTAAAGATGCGACTTTAATAAAACAAATTAATGATAGTTTTAATAACCTTGATATTATTTATGCTTATATTACACCGCTTAAAAACCTTACAAATTTTCATTATGATATTGTAGAAAAATACAAAAATGATTTAGCAAAATATATTGGTGCTATCAAAGTAAAGAATTATGAATCCGCGTTGTCAGTATTAAAAAGATTTATCCGGGCAAAACGGATTACTAAGTATTATTATCATTTTGTAATTGCCGCGTTGTTTAAGTTAAAGATATCCAATAAAAAACCAATGCATGAAACAGATTACAGTTTCAGCCCGGATATGTTGTTTAAAAAGGGATACGGAGTATGTGCCGATCAATCCCTGGTATTTAGAATTTTTATGAGAGATTTACTCGGTATAAGTTCAGGAAAAATCTATTTATGGTTTAGAAAGAATTATTGGAATCATCTTAGTATGATTTATAAAAATTTATCAGGGAATTATTATATATTTGATAATTATGGAATACAACGGGTAAAATTTTCAAAGCTTAAACACGCGATAAGATTTCATACAGAATCATCTTTTAAATACATTGCTTCGGTTCGAGTTGATAAAAGGCCGTGTAGTAATAAATCATGGCAAAAGGTTGAAACCGGTAAAAAACGCTGTCTTGCTACTAAAGACGGTAAGTATAGAATTGTTTTCTCAAAACCTGTTTTAGTGAAAAATTAGCAGCTGAGAATAAAAAAACTGCCGGACATATACTTGCCGGCAGTTATAATTAAACTATTTTATAAATTAATAGTTCTATATCTTCCTGCAATTCTAACTCTTCTTCGCATAACAGGGTATCTTCTAATTATTCTTCCTCTTCTAACAATTCTTCTGTATCTGATAATCATTAAAGAGCCTCGTCTAGCTCTAAAGTATTTTCTCATACCTCTTCTTAGATAGAAATTTCTAATGCCAATTCTGCCTGAAGGGCGTTTGTAAGTAACTCTTACTCTAAATCTTCCTCTTCTGAAAGTTTTTAAAGTTACTCTTGTTACTCTACTTCTTCTAATTACTCTTACACGGTAAGAAAAAGTCGTTGTACTTAAACCGATTGAAAACAGCATTATAATTAATGCTAACAAAATAGTTTTTCTTTTCATAAAAAATACCTCTATAAATTTTTTGTTGTTCTATAACAAACACTTCACCCCTTATAATAAACTTAAAAAGTTAAGAATTCAAATAAATTTATTTTTATTGCGATTTTTAATCGTATAGATTTTAAAGAGATTTAATTTAAATATTTATTATTTTGACTTACGTATATTTTTTTATAAGTTTATAAAAAATTCTAGGAGACAAATTAAATGAAAAAAATGCTTTTAATACTGATTTTATTCTCTATTTCTATTACATCGTTTTCATTATCTAAAAATGAAATGAATAAAATAATTGTTAAAATGATTAACAATTTTCAGCAGATGGATAAAGTTTTATCATCTATAAAAGTGAATTCAGATGTAAATGAAAAATATCCGATTATGAAGAAAATTGTGAGCAGGCTTGCAGAAATGCAGAGAAAGTATGCTTATGCTCAGAGAGAAATCCGGATATATTTCCGTAAACAAGGTAAAAACAGCAAAATGGCTGTTGAATTAAAAAGAGTTAGTATGCGTATTGTAGGGCATATTCAGAGAATACATAATATAAAACCCGATGGTGCTAAAATTATTAGCTTAATGCATAGTTTGCGCAGACGTTCTAGAAGGCCTGGAAAATACAAACGAAGATAAATTATAAAACAAGATTATTTTTTAAGCGGATAAGTTAGGGTTAGGCACGTTTTTTTTCCAATACCGAAAATGTGAAAACTTTTTAGAGGGTCAATGTTTTGGTTATATAATCTTGCATCTATCATAGCAAGGCCTAATCCGGCACTTTCCGCAGTGTCAATATTTTCAATAAAGAATTCGTGTTCCCGCCCTTGTTTATGGTATTTTGCATAGGATTCTCTTTTTTCCTGAATTCTTTCAAGATCCTGTTCAGAAATAGGCGCATCGTTAACAATATCAATAATTACATCGTTTTCTTCAAAATTAAAGTTTAAGTAAACTTTGATTTCTTTTTGCTGAGCAATTTTCATCATCTTCATTTTATCTTTAATTTCAGCTTTTTCCTGATCTGTGAGTTCCCGTTTCTCGTCTTGAGCTTTTGAAATAATTTTTCCGGCTTTCTCTTCTTTTTCAAATATATCTTTTACATTATCATTTATTTTCTGCATATCAAGTTTTTTAATATACGCGTTGTAAAGCGTATTGTTTTGCATTATTTGTTTTATTGTATGTGCTGCTTTGGTTTTGTTAATAAGATGTGCTAAAGCATCCATGGTGATTATATATTTGTAGTTCGCTTTAATTGCGTTAAAGACTAATTCAGTAACAGTAACGAATATTTCGTCCAGTAAATCAATGGCATCGTGCTTTTTAAGGATTTCGCCGATTATATACTTTACACTCTCTTTACCTTTAGATGCTAACCGCCTGACGTTTACCGCAATATTCTGACCTGTTTCTATTTCTGTTTTAATCTTATCATTTTCCGACATTGGATTAAATTAATCAAATCAGCATATATTTTCAAGAACGTAAATGTTTTTTTGACTATTTTTCAATATCTGAATAAAATGCTCTGAATATTTTTTTTACATTTTCTATTGTATGAGGGTAAATACAGTTAGAACAATCCCAAATTTTTAATGTTTTTCCGTTTTTTTTATAATAAAAATATTCTCCAGTTCCGTTTTCGTTCAAACATCCCCCTTGTTTGGATTTTCTGTCATAATACGGGCAATAACAAAACATACAACTAAAATTATTTTCATCTAAATCATGGCAGGGGAAATACGGACAATCTTTATATATTGCGGCTTTAATATTTAATTCAATTTGATATTCAATTGAATAGTCTTCTGCTTTCATTTAATAAATTTAAGAAATCTTATCAATATAAAAAAGATTTGCTTAATAAAACCGTCTAAAATCATAATTTTTTAATTTTTACGGTTTTAAACGGTTTGTTTTGCGGGAGTGTAAGTTAATTTATTCCTAAAATTCTATTTATTTTGTTTTTATCAAAACCGATTATTTTTGAGCCTTTCATATAAATTACAGGAACTCCTGTTTGTCCGGTTTTTTTCATTAATTCTTCAGCATATTTCGGGTCTCTTGCTATGTCTTTTACGTTCACTTTTACTCCAATATCCCTTAAATATTTAATCGCTTGTTTGCAATATCCGCAATGTGGGGATGAGTAAACTTTAGCATCCATTCCGTTCCTCGCATATTCTATTTTATATATATATTATAATTCAAATATAGAGTTATGTCAAGGTTTTTTAGTAATTTAATGTCTTTAAGTTGTATATTTTATTAAATTTGATAATATCTTTCAAGGAGATTATAGTGATAGTAGCATTGGTGGGATTGTGTGGAGCCGGTAAATCAGAAGCTTCTAAATATTTTGAAGACAAGAATTTTGCAAATGTTTATTTCGGCGGAATTACTATGGAGGAATTGGAAAAGCGCGGGCTTGAAATTAATGAGCAAAATGAGCGCAAAGTGAGGGAAGGCCTGCGTGAAGAATACGGTATGGCTGCCTATGCTGTGCTTTCATTGCCAAAAATTAAAAACGCTTTGGAAAATAAAAAAAACGTTTTAATTGACGGTTTATATTCTTGGAGTGAGTATAAAGTATTAAAAAAAGAATTCCCGGATATAAAAGTTATTAGTATTTACACCCTGCCTGAACTTAGATATAAACGCCTTGCAATCAGGCCAAAACGCTCATTATCAAAAGAGCAGGCTGTTTCCAGAGATTACAGTGAAATTGAAAACCTTGAAAAAGGCGGTCCAATTTCAATTGCCGATGTTACCGTTCTTAATAACGGAACAATAGATGAACTGATAGATAAAATAAAAGGTATTTTTGAATGAAAAACAGACCCTCATGGAACGAATATTTTATGGAATTTGCCCGTATCGCAAGTACAAGAAGTGATTGTTTAAGGGCGAACGTTGGAGCAGTAATCGTAAATTCTTATAAAAAAGTTAAAGGTACGGGATATAATAATACTCCTGTGGGTGTTAAAGGATGTAATGAGATTGGAGAATGTTTCCGCATAAAGAATAAAATTGAATCAGGCACAAGGTATGAAACCTGCAGAAGTATTCACGCTGAACAAAACGCGATAATTCAAGCAGGCGAAGAAAAATGCAGAGGCGGGAGCATTTATATTTACGGTCATAATCAGGTCTGTATTCTATGCAAAAGGTTTATTCTCAATGCAGGGATAAAAAAAGTATTTCTAAGGAAAGATGAGAATAGCCCGATTGAGGAAATTAATCCTGAAAAATGGAAAAAGGAGCTTTAGGCTAAAATAAATGGATTTTAATGAAAATTCTTTCGATATATTTCTTTTAGAAGAACAGGTCATCAAAGACGCTAAAACTATAATGCATGATTTTAAGAAAAAAGATAACCCTTTATATAAAAATTATAAGAAATTAGTTAAAGCTTATGAAAAACTGTTAAATGACAGCAAAAAGATTGTTAAATTGTCTGATAGTCTGCAAAAGCAGTTGAGCAATGCCTCGGAAGAAATCAGGCAGCAGGAAATTTTAAAAAAACACGATATGCAGGCCGCACAGCGTATTCAAAGCAAGCTTATTCCCGAGCGCCGGCCTGATTTCAATGGATTTTCAATAGCTTCAGAATACATTCCTATGAATGAAGTCGGCGGCGATTTTTTTGATTATATACTTATTGACAAATATAAAACCGGATTTTTTATCGGTGATGTATCTGGACACGGTGTTTCTGCCTCTTTAGTTACAACGTTGATAAAATCAGCAATTGATAATGAAAAGGAATTTCTAGCCAATCCCGCTGATTTATTAAATTCATTACAAAAAAAATTATTACCCATGCTTGATGAAAAATTTTTTACTGCTTTCTACGGTGTATTTAACGAAAAAGATATGACTTTTACATATAGCTGCGCGGGGCATTTGGACCAATTATTAATAAAGACTGGAACAGATGAGGTTGAAAAATTGTTTTTAAAAGGCCCGGTAATTGGTTTTTTTGATTATCCCGGATTTAATTATTCTGAAACAAGACTTAAAGTTGAAAAAGACGATTTAATTGTATTATTTACTGATGGTTTAACCGAGCTGTTTTGCGGGCCTAAAAGTTATGAAACACAATACGGGCAGAATGGAATAATTAAAACTATAATAAGTAATAAAAACGTTAAAATTGAAGAATTAGTTGACCTGATTATTAATGATGCCAGAGAGCATCAAATAGATAAAGAATTTAAAGACGATGTTGCGTTAATTATTATTAAGATTAAATAAGTGTAATGGTAATTTAATAATATTTTATTATTTTTGACAGAACTGTTGATTAAATTTATCGTATGTCTGATAGTGTTATGGAAAATAAACGACCTGATAAAAAAGATAGAGCATTAGATTTATTTGAAGAAGAAGAGAATATTTCCGATCGTGCCTCCTGGATACGTAAAAATATTAAGGAATTTGACGGTGATATTTCTGAAGAATATAAAAAACTTGCTAAAAAATACCGTAAATTATTAAAAGAAACCAAAAAAATTGTTAAGCTTTCAGACCAACTTCAAAACAAATTAAACCTTGCATATAACGAACTGGATAAAAAAGATAAAATTATAACAAAAGACTTAAAAATGGCTAAAAAGATTCAGGAAAGATTATTGCCTAAACAATTGCCAAAAGTTCAATCCTGTAATTTTGCTTCATTTTATTTGCCAATGGATGAAGTTGGCGGAGACTTTTTTGACTATATAGAAATTGATGAAAATAATGTAGGCATTTTTCTAAGTGATGTATCCGGACACGGTGTTTCGGCCGCGTTTATTACATCAATGATAAAAACGTATATCACAGTTGATAAAGAAAATTTATTAGAGCCAAAAAAGTTTATTCTTAATTTACGCAATAATATTTTGCCGTTGTTGATTGATAAGCATTTTACGGGTTTATACGGTGTACTGAACACAAAAGAAAAGACTTTTAACTTCTGCAATGCAGGCCATGACGATCAGATAGTTTTAAAACCCGCAAAAAATGAAATAGAGAAGATTTTTGTTAAAGGCTCAATAATAGGATACTTTGCTTTTCCTGATGATTTATATCATGAAAAAACAGTTAGAATTGAACCCGGAGAAAGACTGGTGTTATTTACGGACGGAGTAACGGAAATTTTTAACTCAGAGAAAAAAATAAAACAAAATCAATATAGTATTAAAGGCCTTTCAATGTGTCTTCTTGAAAACTCAAATAAACCCCCTCAGGAATTAATTCAATGCGTTTTGGATGATATTAAGAAGTTCCAAAACAAAGATACTTTTTCAGATGATATTGCGTTATTAGTTATTGAAATGGAATAAATTCACAAATAACGGGTATTAATTATTTTTTTATTTAGTTGTATAGATATAAAAATATGTTATAATAATTTTAGTCGGAATTTCATTGTTATACTCCTCATCTTTTATTTAAGGATCTTTTTATGAAAAAAATTGATTTAAATCCATATCTTGATTCTATTAACGAATATGCAGAAATACGTGTTCAAGAGAATAAAGATGAAAAAATAAGCATTGTTAATGGAAATATTATGAAAAATACTTCGGTATTAAAATCAGGCGTCTCCGCTAGAGTTTATAAGAAATCCAAATGGGGTTTTTGTTCTTTGCCTGAAATTACTCCACAGGCGATTTCAAAAGTTATCAAACAAGCAGATGAGAATGCGGATTTTCTTTCAAAAAAAGAAAAATCTGAAATAAATTTAGATAAGCTCTCAGGAGAGTATTATAATGATTTTTCATTTAAGGAAAATCATAAAACTCAAAAAGAAAAAATTAATTTTTTGCAAGAGCTTGAAAATTATCTTAATAAAACGTATCCGGAGTTAAGCGCGGTAACAATCGTATTAAATAATCTGAGTATGGAAAAACAGTATGCTAATACTCATAACGCGAGTAATTATTCTTTTATTCCAAGGTCAAATCTATATCTTACATTATCAATAACAAATGACAATATCCCCACGGATATTATTAAAGTTTACGGCGGGTTTGGAAACTTTGAAGATAATTTTCAATCTATTGAAAGTTTAAAACCGGAAATTGAGGAACAGTATAAACACCTTGTTAATAAAACCAAAGCCGTGTTCGCTCAATCCGGTGAAAAAGAATGTATACTTGACAGCCATTTAGCCGGAATATTAGCTCATGAATCAATCGGGCATTTAGCGGAAGCTGATTTCGTATCTTCTGCGTCAATTCTCAGGGATAGAGTAGGGAAACAAATTGCGAGTGAAATGTTTTCATTAACAGATTTCGCGCATCATTATAAAGATACGCTTTGTCATGTTCCGGTTTTCATGGATGATGAAGGCACACCTGCAAGCGATGTGCGTATTATTGAAAACGGAATATTAAAAAATTTTATGCACAGTAAAGAGTCTGCGCACAAATTTAATGTAAAAGCAACGGGTAACGCAAGAGCTTTTGATTATTCAGATGATCCGATAATAAGAATGCGGAATACTGCAATACTGCCGGGAAATAATAAACTCGATGAAATGATATCTTCAATTGATGACGGATATTATTTTATTAATTACAGCAACGGAGAAGCTGATGATACCAGCGAGTTCATGTTCGGAGTTACTCTTGGTTATGAAATTAAGAAAGGCAAACTAGGCAAGGCAGTAAAAGATACCACAATATCAGGAGTTGCATTAAATACCTTAAAAACAATCAGCATGATATCTGATGGCATGAAATGGAATTGCACGGGGTTTTGTGGAAAAATGCAAATGATACCCGTTTCTTTTGGCGGCCCTGCTGTTAAATGTAGAATAAACGTTGGCGGGAGATAATAATGAAAAATAACGAAATAATAGATTTTGCGCTAAGTGAATTAAAGAAAGCCGGTGCTGACAAAGCACAGTGTTTCTTTGAACAAAGTACGGGTAATGAATTAAGTTATGAGCTTGAAAACATTAATTCTTTAAGAACAACGTTTGAAAATAAGCTCTCATTAAGTGTGATTAAAGATAACCGTAAAGGTGATGTTGAAATTACAAATATAGATGAAAAATCAATAATAGAGAGCGTGAGAAAAGTTATAGAAATTGCAGGTTCAGGAGAACCGGATGAGGCATATAATTATTCGGATATACCAATAGACGAAGAATTCGTTAGAGGAGGCGATACCCCTGATTTGGATAAAATGTATGAAAGTTTGAGCAGATTTTTAGAGCACGTTAATAAATCTTATCCAAAAGTATCAATTTTTAAGGCTTTTTTAGGTTTTAATATATCGGAAAAGCAATATGCAAATTCATACGGTGTTACTGCAAAATCAAAAAAAGGCTATTATGATTTTTTTACAATGTTTGCTGCCAAAGACGGTGATAAAATATCTTCGTTTAACCATACAGGTTTTACATCGTGGAAACTGGATAAACCTCTTGAAAAATACGGTTTAATTGATGATTTAATCAGGCAATCTCAAGAACAAATTCATGCAAAAATGTATGACGGAAAATTTGAGGGAGATATTATAGTTTCTCCTGAAAGAGTAATGGTTTTTGTATATTTTTTGATTCAAAATTTTTTAAGCAATTACGCTTTAATTTCCGGAAAATCCCGGTATAAAAACGAATTGAATAAAAAAATATTCAGTGAAAACTTTAATCTTAAATTAATGCCCTGCCATGCTGAATTAGTAGAAGGCAGCTTAATTACAGAAGACGGATTTAAAGCAGAAGACCAAACTCTTTTTGAAAACGGGATATTAAAATCTTTTTATCTGGATTATTACGGTTCAAAAAAATGCGGATTGTCAAGAACTGCAAACCAAAGCATGTGTTATGTTATGGATGAGGGAAATGAAACTTTGGAGCAAATGATTAAATCCGTAAAAAAAGGCATTTTGCTTAACCGTTTCTCAGGCGGTATGCCAAATGATGCAGGCGATTTCTCCGGTGTCGCTAAAAACAGTTATTTAATAGAAAACGGTGAAATTAAATATCCTTTAAGTGAAACCATGATCACAGCGAATCTTTTAGAAATGTTTGATAATATTACCGCTTTTTCCAAGAGGCGGGTTAACTCCGGGCTGAGTTTATTACCCTGGGTGAAATTCAGCGGAATAAGCGTTTCGGGTAAATAAAAAAATAGTTAGAATACTGAAAGAAATATAAAGAATTTTAAATATAATTAATAAAATTATATTTTAAGGAGAATCCTATGTATCGGAAATGTGTTTTTGTTATCTTATTCATTTTGTTTCCTGTTATAGTTTTTGCAAGTTCTTTAAAATTTGAATTATTTCATGCAGCAGGCAGAGGCAATATCAAGAAGGTATGGATATTACTTAGAAAAGGAGCAAATGTTAATGCAAGAGATTACCGCAAGAAAACTCCTTTAATGTACGCTTCATCAAACGGACATTTGCCCGTTGTAAAGCTTCTAGTCCGCAAAGGAGCAAAAATTAATGCAGTAAATTTCCGTGGTAGAACGGCTTTATTTGGAACCACAATTAGCAATAGATACAAAATTGCAAAATATTTAATCAGTAAGGGCGCAAATGTATTTCATAAAGATAATTATGGGCAGAATGCCTTAATGTGGGCAGCGGGTTACGGACACATTAGTCTAGTTGAGTTATTTCTATCCAGGGGTGTACATATTAATGAAGTAGACAGGTATGGTAACAACGCATTTCTAGTTGCTGTTATAAAAAAACGCATTAAAATGATGAACTATCTCGTTTTAAAGGGAGCAGATTACCGTAAAGTTGATAATAATAAAGCAAACGCGTTGTTTTTTTCCATTCATAATAAGTCTCTAGTTCAGGTAAAATACTGTGTTGGTTTAGGTTTGAGTATACATAGTAGAAATAAGTATAATTTAGCTGCGTTTGAACTTGCTTGTATTAAGGGTAATTATGATGTTATTAAATATATGATTGAAAAAGGTGCTGATGTTAATTTAAGCGGCCAAAAAGGACGCAAGCCCTTGGAATGCGTTTTTGAAATAAAAAATGTAAAATTGCTCCTTGATAGCGGTGCAAAAATAAACGGGAGCAGGGCAAATGGATTTACAGCATTGATGAGTTGTATAAATAATTCTAGTGGATATAAAAAAATGGAATATTTATTAAAAAGAGGTGCAAACGTAAATCAACGGACAAAATCAAAATCTACGGCATTATTTTTTGCGG
The DNA here is from genome assembly GCA_937960625.1 of uncultured Spirochaetia bacterium. GTDB lineage: Bacteria > Spirochaetota > CALGPD01 > CALGPD01 > CALGPD01 > CALGPD01. Next base: position 22,866 of record CALGPD010000416.1, read on the forward strand.
TTCAATCTCATAATCTTGGTATGGTTAAACTTCTCGTTAAATATGGAGCAAATGTAAATATCCGGGATAAACGTTATAATACTCCACTTACATACGCGCAACGCTATGGAAAATATTATAAGATTATCCAATTTTTACAGAGTAGAGGTGCAAAAAATTAGCTGAATAGTTAAATAAAACGATTTAAAATTAATAATTATTTATAAGATTAATCAAACTGGTACGGTTTTTAACTGAAGTTTTTTGAAACAAATTATAAAGATAGGTTTTTACGGTGTTAATAGATATACTTAGTTCGTCTGCAATTTCCTGATTACTTAAACCCGTTGTTATTAAACTAATAAGTTCATTTTCTCTTTTAGTAATCCTAAATTCATCTATAAATTTTTTACTAATTGTGCCTTTACCAGGCTTATGGCTTGATTTAAGGTATTTTATAGAATAAATAATATTTAATATTGCCCATGCCATTAAAGATGACAACACGATAAACGGCATTATTCTTTTTTCTCCAATATACAGGAATATTATCCTTACAGCATCATTGCAAACGGAAAAAATACTGAATACTAATATGTATTTAAAAAGAGTTTTATCCTGATTTTTCCTGCTGTATTTTTTGTAATTTATTAAAACGATTATTGGAAAAATTACTGTGATACCTGAAAATATTGGACCGAGTTTATCTGTGAAAATACCTCTCAAACTATTAGATACAACGTTAATAATAATTACTGATATTAACATAAAAACCGCAAAAATAACAGGTATAATATATTTTACTAGTTTTTTAAATTTGCTGTAAAAAGCAGTAGTAAAAAAATGAAGAATCATTGATGTCAAAGTAGCGTAAGAAAAAGTTGCAAAATATAATATATACTTTGGTTTTGTTAATATTTTTGCAATGTTAATTCTATAATAAAGGAAATATGTGGATGCTAAGAAAGATAAAAATAAAAATGAGTAGAATATAATATACTCAAGGAGCAATTTTGACCTTTTTCGTAAATAGACAGATGACAGTAAGGCAATTGCAAAAGAGCTAATTAATATAATTAAAATGAAGTATAAGAAAATTAAATGAAGCATATTTTAATATAGTATTTTTTTATTACCAAAATCAAATAAAATATAAAAAAATCCCGGATTAACTTTTTGTAACCCGGGATATATTAGATTGGGGCGAGAGTCCCGTCAAATTTTAATTAGTAATTCTTGTTTGTCATACCGAGTTCTTCCGGGGATTTACTTATCTTGGTAACTTTTACTGAAAATAAACGTTCGAATATTTTGATTGTAAAACGTGAAATATGTTTTATAACACGTGAGAAAAAGCTTTTAGTAATTTTATTAAAGTCTTCAATTAACGAATAGACAATCGGCACAAAGATTAAAGTTTGCATGGTAGCTAAAGTTAAACCGCCGATTATTGCCCATGCCAAAGGCATCCAGAAATTAGACGTTGCGCTGTCTCCACCAAGCCCGAAAGCTAGCGGAAGCATTCCGGCAATTGTAGTTATTGTGGTCATCATAATTGGGCGCAATCTTGTTATACACGCTTCAATTATAGCTTGCTTTCTTGAAACACCGTTTTCCCGTATTTCATTAATATACGTTATCAATACAATGGCATCATTAACAACGACCCCGGCAAGTGAAATAAATCCGAACATGGCCATGATGCCAACACGGCTTCCACTTATTGCCAGACCTATTGCCACACCGGTTATTGATAAAACTATAGTGAAAAGAATTGAAATAGGCTGGCTGAATGACTGTAACTGAAATGCTATAATGAAATACATTAATAAAAATGCCGCTCCAAATGCTAATAATAATGATTTCATGGATTCATCACGGTCTTCGTTCTCGCCCTTAAACTGAATTTTGTATCCGTTAGGAAGTGAAAAATCCTTTAGAAGAGTTTTAATATCAGCCATAACTTCGGTTGAACTTCTGCCAAACGCATTTCCAGAAACGGTTATTGACCTTATCATTTCTTCTCTCGCAATAATAGTAAGTCCGGGTTTCATTTCGATTTTAACAAGTTCGCTTAGCGGAAGCATTTTACCTGTTGAGCTTTTATAAAAAAATATTTTTTGAAGGTCATTTATCTGTTTGGCGAATTTTTTTTGTATCCGTAATTTGATTTTTACTTCTTTTTCACCGAAATAATAATTTGAAACTTCGTTACCGTTGTATAGATTTGACAGGGTTGCCGCAATTGCCTGCACTGAAATCCCGTGAAGGTTGGCTTTAACTCTATCCACTGTTGCGACTATCTGCGGTAATCCAACACCGTAGTTATCTTTAATATCAACAGCGCCTTTTACGTTTTTTCTAATCATACTCTGAATATTTCTTGATATTTTTTTAAGTATGCGTATTTCACTGCCTGAAATAACTACGTTAATAGGGTCACCGGTTGATGGGCCTGAACGCTTTTTTTCAACAGTAAACCTTACTCCGGATATATCTTTTACATATTTTCTAATGATACTTACCATCTTATCAATCGGGAAATTATTCCTGTCTTCAAGTTTGTGTAATTCAATATCTATATTTCCTACCGCATCTGCTGATAACTGAGCTTTGGACATTACACTGCCTGATGATTTTCCGATTGAAGTAACGAAGTATTTAATTATTTTTTTATCCACATATTTAATAAGAACGTCTTTCTCAAGGCGTTTTGCGATGTTGTTGGTCTGCTGTATATTTGAAATCGGAGGCAATTCAAAACTTATATAGATTTTCGTATTATTAGAATCCGGGAAAAACTCTGATTTTAATGAACTGAATATAAAGATACCTATTATTAAAATCACTATTGAAGTGATAAATACTAATCCCCTTCTTTCTATGGAGTTTGTTATTACCTTTTTGTAAAAATTTATAAACCTGTTTGATTTGCTTTTCTCTTTTTTTTCTTTCTTTTTGATTCTCTCAATTTTTACTGTATTTAAAGGGTCTGACATGAATTTATTTGCTAAAATTGGAAGCAGAAAATGGTCAAATAAAAATGAACCCGCTAGCGCAAGTATAACCGCAACGGGGATATACGCAAGAAATTTTCCAACAGTTCCTTTCATGAATAATAGCGGCGCAAATGCTGCCATAGTTGTTAGCAAAGACGCGATTATACCTGAACTGACCTGATTTACTCCTCTGACTGTTGCTTCTTCTTTGCTTTTTCCCATTCC
>CALGPD010000417.1 GCA_937960625.1 uncultured Spirochaetia bacterium
TATTCTCGTTGATTGATTTTTTGCTGTTTTCCTGCATAAAGTAAATATACTAAAAAAGTAAGATATGATAAATTGTCTCTTTAGGCATCAAACAGAATATTAATAGAAAAAGCTTGCGGATTGGCTTACTATTCCAGAAGATGTAAGAGAAAAATTTTGATTCTGATTAGCGGATATTTTTAGTATATAAAAAAACAGCCCCCTATAAAAAAGAGGGCAGATTTAGGAAATATATAATTATTTGTATTACCTTCTAACTTTGGTAATTATAATGATTTCAACGCGGCGGTTTTTAGCACGCGCATAAGCCGAACGCCGTCTGTCAATAGGGTATCGATCGGATAAACCTTTATAAGAGACTTTGTTTCTTCTTATTCCTTTGTAAATTAAATAATTTGCAACAGCGGCAGCCCTTCTCACAGAAAATAGATATTTTTGCCTTCTTCTTCCAACATAGTCTGAATGGCCCAGACATTGAAATCTTATAAAAGGGTATTTTCTTCTTAAGTATCTTAATGTACCGGCAATTTTGTTAAGATTATGCTTCGCCCTGCGTAATAATCTATAACTTCCAAAACGGAAAAGTACTTTGCCTTTAAACCTTAATGCCACCCCGCCTCTGGTTCTATATAAGGTGGCGTTAATACGGTTTCTCCGGATAGTATTGTTTAAAGATTTTATAATGCGGTTATCCACCGCGCGTTGGCTTTTATTTGACAGCATTTTTTTAACGCTAAAACTGAAAATATTTGCTGAATAAATAAAAGTAACGAGAAATAAAATTAGAATTCTTTTCATAGAAATCCTCCAATGATAAGTTAATACGGCTTCAGTTTATTTTTGTATTTTGTTTTTCTTAAAACCCCTGTTTTGAAAAAACAATAGCAACATAAAATAGTTATACAGATAATATCCTATTATTTAAATATGTCAATAAATTATTTTCTTTTAATAGTAACTATTTGAATATTAAATACTTTTCATAAAAGTAAATTGGGGCATTTTATAATCCTTACACATTTTTAAACTTTATTCATTAAAGAGCTTAAGAATTTAAATTATAATCAACTGATTCGGCTGTAGAACCTGATTTGATATTGTCAAAATAAACAATTCCTACTGTATCAATAATTTTTGATCTATAAAGCCCTATTTTTAAATAATTACCTGCTTTATTAAAACAATTTCTAGCAGTATATCTCGTTATTCCTGAAATGTCTAATTGAACACTATCCAGCCAGAATTCCACAAATCCGTTATCAGTAGTTGACCAGAATACTCTAGTTTTTATCCGATGCCATACGCCTTTTGTTATAGGAATAGATCCAAGATACTTAACAGAATCGGGTGTAAAATCATAAACTGCGATTATAAATTGACTATTGATGTATCTATATGATAAAGGCGGTGGATTAGATGGATAATTACTCCATGTCTCACCTATTGCAGGATCCGGCTGGTCGTGAAACTGACCGATCACCTGCCATTCATTACTTTCAACATAATTTGCATCAATTTTAAAATACCATGAATAATAAATTTCTTTACCTTCATGTGCGGGTGATTTTAACTGGATTTCTCTTCTTGCAGTGTAAAGTCCGGTGTTTGGTGAAAGCCAATAATCACCGCCGGCACCTATATAAAAAAATCCGGAATAATTTCCGCCGTTTGAAGGCGTATCTGTAGAACTATCAAAATGATACTCACCATCTTATTGGCTTTCAGTATATTGCCCTTCCCAGAGAGAATGAGAACAGTCTTCAAAATTAAGATTAACATAAACAAGCTCACCATAATCATACGGTGTAGATGATTGGGCGTCACACCCGTAACAAATAATTGAGACTAGTAAAATGACTGCTAGAAGAATATAAAAATTTCTATTTTTGTTAATCATAAGGATTAGCTCCAGAAATAGCCTTTTTATCATCTATACTCCAGCACATTACACCTTTTCATATAAATGGAAACACACTTCCCCTTCGAATACAATTTTTTTATTCCAACTAAACATTTTTACAAGAAATAGAATAATAATCAAGTTCTCTTTCCCATATAAAATTTAAGTTTTTAATAAAATCATTTAGCTGTTTATATAATTGCATTCAGCTTAATACATTGAGTTTAATAAACCATATCAACAACGGATACTATTTAATAATAAAGACAATTAATATTATATTTGTAATATAAATCAGAATCAATTAAGGATTTATAATTTCGCTGAAAGATTTAAATTTAGATAATTATGATTTATTTTGATTTTCACTAACGGGGTATTATGTCTTTTTTGAATAAAAATAACGAATTTATAGATAACGGAAAAACAAATTACGATTTTATAAGTCAGGTGTTTGTAGTTTGCCCTTGCTGTAGTAAAAGGGCTATAGTGAAAAAATATACTCAAGAAAATGCCCGAGTGATCTGTACTTTTTGCGGCTATGTAAAAGAATGGATCGCAGCTAATAAGGAAAGTCAAAAAACACAATTTAAGCCATGGGATAAAAATATTTCCGGTTCAATATTAACCGGTGCTCCAGTTGACCCGTATTTTAAAGAAAATCTATATTACTGATAGATTATCAAGGTAATACTTTTTGGGTTTATAATCCAGAGCATTTGGAATATGTTGAAGCGTTTTTACTATCATCAGGAGTAAAAAAAGTTCCTAATGAATACGGTGTAAATAACTCTTTGTTGGTAAGCCGGCTTCCTAAATTTATTAAAGAAATTTAATGTTTAATTTTTATTCGGAAATTGGATTAAGTTTCCGTATAAGCGGTGTGTTAAGAACAATGGTTTCTTTTGGAATAATGTTAAACACGAATTTTATTGAAGATAATGCGTTTTTTTATATTGATGACAATTCGGTTATTTCAAAATTCACAATGTTTGTTCGGGTGGGTTTTTCCTTTGGTTTATTATACGCAGCAGCCAATCGAATTTTATATTTATACAGATTTTTTTAGTTCTTAGGAATATAGATATCTTTATAAGCTTAATACGGTAGATGTAGTCTAAATACATATTTAATAGAGAATTTTTAATATTGGGAATTTAGGTTATTTGAATAAGAGTTAAATAAAACCGGTTTATTTCTGTAACGTAGGTAGAGGTGATTACGCCTGACTTTAATTTCTGAATAAAAGGATTAAGAAAAATGATTAGAGAGCCCAAAGATAATGAAGCAGATGATTGTGTTAAATTGTTATATTTATCAGGACCTGATTTATACACTTATATTTTTATTGACCGGGAACCTAAAATATATGATCTATTAAACCTTTTTTATCAAGAGCCTGGTATTTTCTCAAAAAACAATATTTTAGTTGAAGAGGAAAATGAAAATATAAAAGGATTAATTCTTGCATATCCGGCCCAAGAAATAAAGCAAATGTCCAAACAGATGCGTGGTTTAATAAAAAAGATGATTTCAATATGCGGTTTAGTTAATTTTATTAAAATCGTTTTAAGATTTAAACTGAATTCATATTTTCCCAAACTGGAAGATGATGAATTTTTTATTTCCAATCTCGCTGTATTTGAGAACTATAGAAAACAAGACGTTGCTAAAAGACTATTAAATACATCGGAAAAAATTGCTATTGAAAAAGGTTTAAAAAAACTATGCTTATTTTTAGATATCGATAATAATATAGCAAAAGAGGTATATCAAAAATATGGATTTACCCAAGAAAGCAAAGTTGTTTTACCAAAGAGATATAATAAACATAATCTTTTTGGATATTATAAAATGGTTAAAGTTTTAGATAAAAAATTGGATGTAATTTTTTAAATTTCAATGAGCTTAAACCCAGTAAATAACAGCAAGCGGGTATCCACGCTTAACATTACCTAAATTGTCTTCTTTTGTTAAGATTGCTGAACTTGTTGGAATAGAAAAGTTTGCTGCTTTTTTAAAT
>CALGPD010000418.1 GCA_937960625.1 uncultured Spirochaetia bacterium
AGGCCTCATGCCGAAGTCAATGCCATTGAAAACTGCAAAGAAGATATGAGGAATTCCACAATGTATGTTACCCTTGAACCGTGTTCCTATTTTGGAAAAACACCGCCGTGTACTCAGGCTATTATAAAAGCGGGAATCAAAAAAGTCGTTATAGGCACTGTTGACCCCAATCCTGAAATATCCGGGAGCGGTATAAAACAATTAAATGAAGCGGGAATAGAAACAAGCATTGGTTTTATGCACAATGAACTTGCGGAATTAAACGAAAGTTTTTTTAAAAGAGTTAGAACAGGACTGCCGTTTGTATCAATCAAGTTTGCTCAAACCCTTGACGGAAGAATTGCAGCACATACCGGAGATTCCAAATGGATAACATCTTCGGAATCCCGTAAATACGTTCATTATTTAAGAGGGATAAATCAGGCTATATTGGTAGGTACTGGAACAATAATAAAAGATAACCCTAAGTTAACAGTTAGAGAATGCGATTTGCCCAGCCCTTTACGAATAATACCCGATGCACTCGGTATTATTCCCGATAATTTCAATGTTATCTGTGATGAAAATGCGAGTTTATTTTTTGTTAACCGTAAAACCCCTGAATCATTTATCAAAAACATAGAAAAAAGAAAAAACAAGCGGGTAATCCTCCATAATGGAGACGGTGATGTTATACCCATTTCTTTTATTCTATCAGAATTGGGTAAATTGAAAATCAACGGAATATTCGTTGAAGGGGGCAGTAAAATTTTAAGCGCGTTCTTGGAACAGGATTATGTTGATAAAGTATATGCGTTTATTGCTCCTTTGATTTTAGGCTCGGGCCTGAATAGTATTAACCTTCCTTTAAAGGATTCCATTTCTTCAGCTATTAAATTAAAAAGAATTAACCAAAAACGTTTTTCTGACGATGTATTGTTAACGGGGTATATCCGCGAACCGGAAGAATACCTTAAAGTTTAAATCTATGAGGCAGAAATGGATTTTCTATACAGAGGGGAAAAGAACCTAAAAAAAGCAAAGAGTTATATTGATCAGGGCAGGTTTCTATTAGCATCCTATCATTTAAAAATCGCTGAAAGAAAAGACTATGATAAAGCCAAAGTTTTTTTATTAAAAGGTATCATCGAATTATATAACATGGATATTGCGGCTGCATTTGAGTATTTTCAAAGAGTGCTCACATTTTCAAATAAAAATCCCGATGTGTATTATTATATCGGGAAATGCTTTATTTATTTCGGAAATGACGAGGAAGCATTTGACCATTTTTTAAAGGCCTATAATAACTCAAATAATGACCTTATCAAGGGAAAAGCTTTAATTGAATTAAAAAAAATCAGACATATTGATGAACAGCGTTATAACGAACTTTATAAAAAACAGTATTCCTGCTTAATTCATATAAATAGAGAAGAAAGTGAAAACTTTAGAAGTAATGCAATCGCAGAAATTTTAAAGGGAAATTATCTTTCAGCATCTGAGATATTAAAAAGATTGGTACAAAAACAGCCTAAAAACTTTGAGGCTTTTAAGGAATTATCCTATTCATTTACAAAAATGGGTAATCATGAATACGCTTTAAAATCATTAAAAAAAGCCAAAAGCATTTGCAGAAAGGATAAAACTTTGCACAAGGACTTGGCAAGGGTTTATTTTCATAAGGAACAGTATTTTGAAGCAAAACGTGAAATGCGGAAAGTTCTTAAATATTATCCCCCTCATTATAAAGATTATTATAATATGGGCAATATTTGCGGGTTGCTTGAAAGGCCCACAGAAGCAGTAGCATATTATAAAAAAAGTATTGAAATTAACAATGAATATCCCAATACTTATTTTAACATAGCAACGATTTATCAATCCGAAGGTATGTTAAATGAAGGGGAAAAATATTATAAACTTGCTAAAACCGGAGCTGATAATAAACCCGAGATACATTATAATCTGGGTTTGCTTCATTACTTCAAACGCAATTACTTTGAAGCTTTAAATCACATGCTTTTAGCTTCAAGGCTGGACCCTGCTTATGAAAACGCTTCGCATAATTTTAGAGTTATTAAAAACGTTAAAGTTCTTTCATGCGATGAAGACTATAAAGAAACAATACCTTTTAATACCAAGGTATTAATAACATTTGTATCCATAATAGTATTTTTAATTATTTCCTATATAGTGAGGTTAATAAGCTGATGGATGTTTCTACAAAATTAAGGGAAATCGGGAAAAGAGAAGTAAAATCAACCAAATATAGGCTCCTTGCGCGTTTGAAAAAGGAAAATCTTGAAGAATTCAGGTATCAAATTGTTCATGCCTTAAAGCAGGTTGCTACCGACCTTGACCCTGACGGATTTATAGATATAATTGAGACTTTCAAAAGAGAAATTATTTATGAATCATATTTTTATATTGATTTCATAAATGAAGCTATTTTAAAAATATACGATGAAGATAGAGTTAATATAATTTTTATTTTGGACCAGATACTTTTTATTTGTAAAATAGGGGATGTCAATACTCTTGAGCTTATGGATAGGATCGTGTCCGAGACTTCGAAAAAAGAGAAATACTTCCATGTTCTTGAAAAAGCGTTGATTGAACTTGAGCATAGAATTGAAGCCCTTGAAAGAAAGATTGAAGGCATTAAACTTAAACCCATGGAAAAGCATTTTGACCACTGGCTTGATTAATGTTTAGCTACCGTGTTGTTTAAAATAATATTTACATAACTCTTTATAAAATTTTTCAGGATGTTGTTTTGAAGCTACAGCCATCCATTTAAATTGCGTTGCGAGATAACCTTTGCCTCCTAAAATATCGTTGCGCATGGATTTTAGAAGGTCCCCTTGATTATCAAATCCAACGTGTATAACTTCATTGTTTTTCTTTTTGAAAATATAAATGACAGGAGAATTAGGTACACCTATTAGAAAAATATGTGAATTTAAAGCCAGCCAGCCTGATTGTTTAGTTATCCTTTTATCTTGTTCATGTGAAATGTTCCAAAGCATTCTGGTATCTTTATAAAAGTTTTATCAAAGCATAACAACGAAGAAAAGAAATTTTATTACAAAAATATAAAAATCGCTATTAAATAGAAAAAGGCTAATCTTGCGATAAGATTAGCCCATTGGTGAAATAGAAAATAGTAGACTGGGAGGGGAACTAAATCTACTCCACCTGTGTCTAAAATTTCGACACTGATTCAAATTTACTTTAGAAAATAATTTTGTCAAATTTAATACAAAAAATTTATTGTTATTAAATGAATACTGTGCGGGAATTTAACTCAAAATTATAATTGATAAGAAAATATAAAATTATAGTTTAATAATTATTACAGTTACATCATCTTTGATAATTCTATGGTGAATGAACTCTTTAAAAGCTTTAAACGTCATTTCAACGATTTTTAAGGGTTCTCTGCCTGCCGTGCGTTTTATCACAGACAAAAGCTGATTGTGGTCAAAATGTTCACGTTTTAGGTTTACATCTTTATGCAGCCCGTCTGAGAACAAAATTAATAAATCTCCTGTTTCATATTTATACGTTCTACTGTTATACTCGGAATCCTGATCAATTCCAATCATTTTGCCGGCAATTTTAAGAGGAATAAATTTATTCATTCTAAAACTAAACAAATATTGAGTTAAATGCCCTGCGCTGGCTATTGTTATCTGATTTGCCTTCTTATCCCGCATACATATAAACATATCCATGCCTGATTTATCAGCATGCCGGGTAATAATGAAATGATTCATGTTTTGCAGAATTGCATGTGGTAAGAGTTTCCTCTCGGTAAATACATCAATATAGCTTCTGCTCATGGTTTCAAAAAAAGCTCCAGCAAGGCCTTTTACTTGAATATCTCCTAAAATAAATAAATCAGAGTTTTCGGAATATTCTTTGTAGATATAGTAG
>CALGPD010000419.1 GCA_937960625.1 uncultured Spirochaetia bacterium
ATGGAAGAGTTTGCGGATATTGCATCAGATGTCCTTAATAAACACTATGGTATTGACAGAAAAGTGGCAAGAAAGCGCTATATAGAGACCTCAGGCCTGCCATTTGAGCAACAGATTGAAATTATTGTTCCGGGTGGTGAAAAAAATAAGGAATGCGTGAAAGAATTTGAAGAAACAAAATTAAAACCATTTTTTGATGAGAAATTTTCTGATGATGTACATAACGCTCTTGAAAATATCAAAAACATGGGATTTAAAATGTGCATCTCAAGCGGAAATTATCAAAATTTGCTTGAAGAGTTTATCAATAGGGAAGGTTTGGAATTTGATATTATCCTTGGATTTCATAAAGGCCTTGCTAAAGGCAAAGAGCATTTTGATTATATTAGAAATCAACTCGGTGCGGCAAAGCATAATATGCTCTTCTGCGGAGATTCTCTTAAAGACGCAGAGAAAGCTTTTGATTACGGTATTAATTTTATCGGACGTACAGGCATATTTTCTAAAAATGATTTTCAAAAGAGATTTAGCGATATAAAAGTTGTTGACAAAATTTCACAAGTATATAAATTATTACGAAAAATTAAGGACAAATAAATATGAAAGTAGTTATTCTTGCTGCCGGTTTAGGCTCACGTTTGAAAGATAAAACAAAAGACAAAGGCAAAGCGCTAGTGGAATTGAAAAACAGGTCTTTAATAGATTATGCTCTTGCTTTTACTGAACACCAAGATGTTAAACACCGGTATGTTGTAGGCGGTTTTACTTATCCGTTGTTAAAAGCGCATCTTGATGAATTAAATCCTATCAAAACCACGGTTTTGGAAAATAAAGATTATAAGAAAGGTAATTTAATAACGCTAAAAACCGCGCTTGATTATTTTGATGATGATATGTTGATTATGAATGTGGACCATGTTTATAACCCATGGATATTCAATGTGGTTAAAAACAACATAGCAGGAATAACGGGTATTGTGGATTCCGACAGAAAACTGGGCATGGATGATATGAAGGTTAAACTAGATGGCATTGCAAGAATAAAACAAATAGATAAAAAGCTTACGGATTTTGATAAAGGATATATTGGAATGACAACCGTGTCAAAATCATATATTCCAGTTTATAAAAAAGCTATTCAAGCAGTAACGGATACAATTGGTGAATCAGCCAATGTTGAGGCGGTTTTACATTATTTAGCCGCAACGGACAACCCTCCTAAAACCCTTGACGTGTCTTCTTTTTTATGGCTTGAAATCGATACACAGGAAGAGCTCGGCGTGGCTGAAAAAGCACTACAGGAGAGTCCTGAACGGTTTCCTTATTTTAAATAGTTTGTTTAATGTAACAAATCGTCGGCAAAGTTAGTATAGCTATTTTTATAATTTATTTTATTGTAATTTCTTCTTTACTTTTAGAGTGAGCAGCCTGCTTATTATTAAAATTTTTCAATTTGAATATGGAAACCATTTTTATTAATTCATTTGCCTGCGCGGATAGTTCTTCAGACGTTGAAGCTGTTTCTTCTGAAATTGCTGAATTCGATTGAGTGACATTTTCAATATTAATTAATCCGCTCCGTATTTCTTGGATACTTTTTGACTGGTTATTTATCTCATCGGAAACCGTTTGAGTTAATTCCATTGCTTCTTTAGAATTAGAAATAATTTTTTCTAATAAAGCAGATAATTCATTAACCTTTTCACTTCCCCGTCCAACTTTTTTTATTGCGTCATCAACTACAGATGAAATTTCTTTAAAATGTATGGTACTTTTAACTGCTAAATTTCTAACTTCATCAGCAACAACGGCAAAGCCTTTACCGAATTTACCTGCCCTTGCTGCTTCAACATTGGCGTTAAGTGCTAAAAGATTTATTTGAAATGCCATGTCATCAATTATTTTTACAATTTTGTTAATTTCTTTTGATGATTTTGATATTTCATCCATCGTGTCAATCAGGACTTGCATTTTACTTTCACTTATTAAGATAATGTCAAGTGTTGATTTAGAAGCATTTTCAGCTTTAACTGTGCTATTATAAATTATCTCTGCATTGTCATTTAATTTTTGAGAAATTTCAGATATTTCTTCAATAAAACTTGATTGTTGGCTTGCGCCTTGAGCAAGGCTTTGACTTGTCTCCGCAATTTGACTTGAGCCTTCGGTTACCTGTTCAATAGATGTTTTAACATTTAATATAAGATCATTTAGATTTTCTATCATATCATCTAATGTTTTTCCAAAGAAGTCTTTTTCAGAATTAATTTCTACATTGTTTGTTAGATCACCTTTTGAAATGCTGTTTAATATATCAATTTTGTCTTTTATGCCTGAAATTAACATATTAAATGAAACGGATAAATCTCCAATTTCATCTTTGTTTTTTATGTTTATAATATCCTGATTAATATCACCCTTTGAAATTTCTATGGATTTTTTTGAAAGTATTTTTAAGTTTTGTGAAACATTATTTATAATTGGGATACATATTATCAATAGAACAATTAATATAGCTAAATTTAGAATTATGCTGAATATTAATGTCTCTGTATAACGTTTATCAATTGCTTTTTTATTAAAATATTTTTTATATAGTTTTTCAAATATTTCAGTAAATATATCCATAATATTTCGCATCTTATCATAATTAGATTTAACCTTTTTAAAATATGTTGTGATAGCCTGCTTAAACTTTTTTTTACTTATTAATTCTTTAACAAGGTTGGAATTTTGCTTCCATTGTAAAAAAAACTTTTCAAAATTTTCAAATTTGGTTTGATTTTTATCACTAATTTTAGAATAAATATTTTTAAATTTATCAAATCTTGTTTTAACCTGAGCAATATTTTCATTAACAAAGCTAATTGTCTTTTTTAAATTGTCCTTATTTTCATAAATATACGGTATAAGAGCATTACTAAGCCCAGAGTAAGCTTGATAAGCGTCTCTATCTGCCTGTAAAAGGTAATTAAGCCCGCTAACGTAAATATTAACGGCCTGATTTGAATGTTTTCTGTTTTGCGTAATACTTTGTAAGATAAAGAGAAAATTTATTACACAACCAATAATAGCAAGGGCAAGAATTAGTGAAAGTTTCATTTTTATTTTCATTTTTGATAATAATCTCATAAGAATTCCTTTTTGTTTTATTTATAAATAATTAACAATTTTTATTTTTATATTCTTTCCATTTGTCTTAATATTTACCCAAATACTAACAATTTCAAAATTATATATTCCGATTTATAAAAAAGCTATTCAAGCAGCAACGGATAACCCTCCTAAAACCCTTGATGTGTCATGGTTTTTGGCTTGACATGGGTACAACGGAATGGAGAGAAAGCATTGCAGGAGAGTTTTGATAGGTTTTCTTATTTTAAATGGACGCTCTCAATGTTTTACCATAATAGAAAAATCAGAAGCGGCAATGATTATTTTGCGCCTCTGATATAATTTTATATTCTATGCAATATTAACATTGTCTTCTAAAACAGATTAAATCCAAAACCAATACTCACTCCAAAAGTCCAATAAAAACTTGAATCTTCATATCCATATTCGGTCTTTTCATATAGTGATAATTTGTATTTCATGACAAATAATATATGAAACGTGAAATTAGAAGTTGGGGAAATGTACTGGTAGCCCGTTTCAGAAGTAAACCCAAATGCGCTGTCATTAAAATGGTAAGAACTGCCGGTCAAGTTATAATTATCCTCCCCTGCAATTTTTTTAGTATATGACAACCCGACTTTTGAAATGTAGCAATGTGTTATTCCGATTTTTGATATAAAGGTTATTTCCATATCCAAATAATGCGGATTGGAATAGTTATTATTTGAAATTTCTGAATCTCCGTCAAAAATTGAATATGATACTTTTAAACCAAACCCCCAGTTCCTGTGGCTATTTTTTCTGTTAAAATAATAATCCAGCATTATGCCCGGTGAATAAATAGTTTTGAAATTGGGTGTACTCATGTTGTAGGACAGGTCCATGTTTAAACTTAAAATTAAAAGCCTTTTACCAAGATACTTTTCAGTCATTTTTTTCAATTCTTTTTCGCTGAGTTCTTTATTCGCCCTGGAATTTGAATTTGATTCATTATTTTCAATCTCACTTTGCCCTGCAAACATGGCCCCCGTTAGAAGAATACAAAAGATAATTAATATAGTTCTTTTCATTTTTTATACCTCTTTTTGTAATAATTTAAATTTTTATTAATGCTGATTTTTTTCATTTTTCAGATAGTGTTTTTTATAAAATATTAAACCCGAAACCGAATGTTATGCCATAGTTGATGTTTGTCATTTTATAATCATAGGTATTTTTCATAAGGTTTAAGTAATAAGCATATGAAAATAAAATATATAGGGAGAAATTCGTACTGGGCGAAATATACCTGTATCCTAATTTGTTTACTAATCCGAAAACTATTTTGTTAAATTCATATGTCTCACTATCAAAGTAATAAATATTATCACCTCTGGTTTTTATTAAAAAAGAGCCTCCTATTTGTATAGTAAAACAATGAATGTTTCCAAATCTAAAAATATATTCAAATTCAATTGATAAAAATTGTGGACTGTCATAGTTATTTGCTGAAACTTCATCGCTGCCGCTAAAGAATAAATATGAAACTATTAATTCTAAACCACTGCCGTATCCGTTTTTAGTACTTGAAAAAAAATAATTTAAACTTATGCCCGGTTTATATTGCGTTTTAAAATCATAATCGCCTATACCGTATAAATAACCAAAGTTTAATCCTACAAAAACGCGTTTTTTCCAAAAATCATCTTTAAAGTCGTTTTGTATTTTCGGTGTTTCTATATTGCTTTCTTGGGTTTGGATTTGCCCGGCAAATATTGAGGTAACTGATAATACTAGAAAGATAACTGCAATTGTTCTTTTCA
>CALGPD010000420.1 GCA_937960625.1 uncultured Spirochaetia bacterium
ATTATACCCCAATCACCATGATATGCTGCCAAAATAATAACAGGAATCCCGTATTTATTTTTAGTTTTAGCTGAAACACCTGTATTTAAAAGTTTAGAAACTTTATAATGGTTTTGATTTTGAACTGCATTAATCAATGGAACATCGTCAGTATAGATTTTCTTCTTTTTTGGTTTTTGTGTCTGATTTGAAAGAGTATTAGAATTTCGCTTATTTTCTGAAGTTTCATTTTTACACGCTGGATAGATAAGCAAAGATGTGATTAAAACTATTAAAACAATTAGGTTTCTCGTTGCCATTTGAATCTGCCTTTAATTAAATAGGATGACAACATTTTATATTCGAAACGATAGAAAAACAAGTGCGTTTTTATTTAAATATACGTTGACATATCAAATATATTTATACTACATTTTATAATAGAGGTAATTAAATGGAACATGTTATCACTATTAATATTCAAGATGATATGAAGAAACAAATCGATGAAATTAGTAAAATAAAAAATAAAACCGTAAACGATTTAATTACAGAATCAATAGCAAAGTTTATTAAGGTTGAACGATTTAATAGAATCCGTGAAACAGTTGTTCCATACGCTGAAAAACAAAGTATTTATACGGATGAAGACGTTTTTGAACAAATCTCATGAAAGTAGTTTTAGATACTAATGTTATAATTTCTTCTTTTGTAAGTAATGGTATTTGTAAAAATTTGTTTGAAATTTGCCTTGAAAGCTTCACTATTATAATAAGCAAATATATTATGGATGAACTAAATTCGATTTTTAATAAAAAGTTCAAAATGCCGGCAGATAAAATAAAAGAAATCATTGACTTTCTTAATGAGAATTGTGAATTGAAGACTTATGAAAAGATAGAAGAACAAGTATGCCGTGATCGTGATGATGATAATATTCTTGCTTTGGCAAAAGATAGTTCTGTAAGTTATATAATAACCGGAGATAAAGATTTACTCGTTCTTGAAAAGTATAATTCAATACCTATAATCACACCGCGTATTTTTTTTAATATTATGAATAATATAAACGAAGATGTAGAAAAATAAAACGTATTTACTCCCTTGCCCCGTACCGTTTGAGTAGTTTAATAATCCTTGTGCGCTTCAGTTTTATAGCATAGTACAGCGCTGTCTTGTTATTACTATCCTTCATGTTCACTTTTGCACCGTGTTTAAGAATAGCTTCTACGAATTCCGGCCATTTTTTCGTTGCTTCTATTAAAACCGTTGAACGGTATGGCCCGTCAATAGGGTAAATTGAACCATTAACATCGACTTTTCTTTTTAATATAAACTTCGTTATTTTATATCGTTTCATTAACATTGAGAAAAATAAAGCATTGTAACCCCAGTTACAACTGTGAGCAACGCAACCGGAATTTATATCTGCTCCATTCTTAAGTAAGAATTTAAATATACCAAAGTGTCCTTTTTCAATTGCCATTAATAAAGGTTTACCGTCTCCATCACAGTTCCTATAAATTTTTTTGCCAAAGTAATACTTACATTGAATATCACATCCATATTTAATCAAATCTTTAAGTAATTGTATATTCCCTAATGATACAGCATAAACTAATCCCGCCTCAGCAATTTTTTTATTCACACCGTGATCAAGCAGTATTCTTAATATTCTTTCATTATTATTTTGTATTGCCAATAATACACAGTTTATATATTTCGCCGGAGGTGTTAAATTGCTTTCAATATAACTAACATTTGGATTAGCGCCGTATTCAAGAAGAAGTTTTACAATTTCTTCTTGGTTTTTTTTAATCGCGTTCAGTAGAATAGGTTCTTTTATTTGGATATACTTTTGCTCTGCTGTTGAAAATACAATGTTTATCCGGTACGTTTGATCCGCTTCAGCACCGTTTTCAAGCAGTTTTTTTACTTTGGTTATGTTGTTCTTTTTCACCGCCTTAACCAGCGGGCATCCAAATTTATCTGACATTTTAAGGAGTTGTATAATATTCTTAAAATTATCTTTTTTATCCGCATTTTTTATTTCCTGCTTTGCAACTTGTAAAGGTGTTAATCCCTTTTTATTTATTAGATCTGTTTTTGCGCCGTATTCTAACAGGGTTTCGACAACGTATTTATGCCCTTTATATACAGCATTGTGCAGTGCAGTGTCACCGTGTAAATCTTTTGCGTTAATATTAGTGCCGTTCTGTAAAAACCATTTTGTTATTTCTAAATTGTTCTCATATGCTGCAATAATAAATAAAGGTACACCGTATCTATTTTTTAAGTTGGGAGAAGCGCCCCTGTTTAACAATTTTTTAAAATACATCCTGCGTAAATAATTTTGCTTGATTTTTTTTATATCTTCTTTTTTTTGGTTTGAATTTATTATAAAATTAAAAGTCCTGATTAAATCGTTGTTTAAATTGTAATTTATTTTTTTCTTTTTTTGTTTAGGTTTAGCCAGACTTAAATAATAGTAATTAACTTTTTTTCTGCCTTTGCACGCTGAATAAGTGAATAACGCCGTTATTATAATGATTAGGATTAAGAGGTTTTTCGTTTTCAAAATATACACTCCTGAAATAACAGGGATATTTTATATTAACGATACCGGATGCGCAAGTATTTTTTCCGCCTAACTTTTATCCAATTCGTGAACAAGGGCATTTTCAACGAGTTTATTAAGCGATAAACCCGTTTTACGCGCTTTAATTGCTGCTTTTCGGTGTAGTTCAGGTGAAATTCTAAGGTTAAATCTTCCTGAATATGGTTTTTCCGGCTGAATACTTTCACTTTCACACCATAAAATATAATCATCTACTGAATCTTTAAAAGAATTATTAAGTTCATCTACAGATGTACCTTGAAAAGTAATTACATCTCTATTTTATAACTTCACCGTGAAATATTTTTACTTCATCATCAAAAATCACATGGCCTATATAACCTTTATATTCCATTACAAATTAACTCCTGCATTTTCTAAAAATTTTCTCAAAGAAACAACACTCCCTTTATCTGTTTCTTTTTTTTTGGATGTGGTCTATGAAAAACAGCCCTAACATTATTCAATTTTATTCTAATCCTTGAACCGCTTCCCTGTGTAATTTCAGCTCCTTGGGCTTTAAGCAAAGATTCTACGTATTTCCATTCAATATTAGATGGTACAGGTGTTGTGAAAATTTGCTCTAATGTTTTCCGTTGTTTAGAATTCGCTATTTTATAGTACAATAATATGGTGTCGTTTTCAAGATGTGAAAAAAAATTAAATTATTTTTTCTTTTCGGTTTTTTTAAACATTTTGCCAAGTTCTTTAAGTTTGTCAACTTGAG
>CALGPD010000421.1 GCA_937960625.1 uncultured Spirochaetia bacterium
CTGTTATACATATCAAATCCCCGGTCAAAATAGCCTTTATACATATTAACATCACCGAGGCCTTTTAAAGATAAAAACTGGCCTTTATGATCTCTAATAACTTTAAACTTACGGAACGCCCTCTCATAAAAACGTTTAGCCAAAAAATAATCTTTGTTTTTCAAATAGTTATCAGCACGCTTTAAATATCTATTTGCAAGGAGTTTTTTACCATTTAAAGAATAAGAAAGTGAAAATATATTCAACAATATAACAATAATTACAATTCTTTTCATAACAGTCCCTAATAATATAAACACTAATTTTTCTGCATTGTAACATCATAAAATAAATTTTCAACAAATTTTTATTTATAATTTAATTTATTTCAAAAAAATAGATTCAAATGGGAACCGAAACTTAAAATAATTTCAAGGTTACATAATTTTTAAATACATGCCGATAATAATTAAAATAAACGTTATTTTAATGAAGGAAAGCATTTATGCCTGACAGGGAAACGCAAAGTATTAATCAAAACATTACCGTAAAAGGAAATCCGGTAAAACATTATGAGGATTTTATTTTAAATGATAGAACGATTTTTAATAACTTAATTCAAACTTCTGAAAATAAAATCGATAAATTTTCCTTGTTTTACATTGCCGTTTCTTTATTTTCCGGCATTACCGTTTTTATAATACATTATTCAAAAAGCGTTATACCAAAAAATTCGTTTACTTTATTTTTTCTTGCCGTTTATCTAATCGGTGTATTTATTCACGCTATGATTAACAAATTAACAGCGGATAAAATGAAATATTCTTATTTAAACACAGTTACAAGAGATTATTTTCTCTCAAAATATAATTTCAGTGATGAAGTAAATGATGTATATTCTAAACAAAAACAATTTTTGCAAACGGCAGCAAAAAAATTTGTAAATATTTCCTGTTTTTACTTGCTTCACTTTTTTACAGGTATTGCTTTTATATTTTTTATATTGCAGAATTTTATTTCACTCGGAAGCCCTGAATTATCTTTAACGCTTTCCATTATTATTAATTTATTCCTTAGTTATATTTTTTACTTTTGGTATAAAACCGGTATTGAAAGTTTTGAAGAAGAAAGCAAAAATGAATAGTACAGTGTTTTCACAAAAAAAATCAGTTTACAATGAAAAACCTGAAAAAAGAACTATAATTTATTATATGAATAAATTAATTACTTTATTCCTGATTATACATACAACGGGCATATACGCTCAGTTTGTAAATCCACATGATGAAAAAAAGAAAAAGCAAACAACTCAAAATTTTTCCACATATACGCCAATTGAAAATAAAAAACAAAAAAAGTTTTTAGAAAATAACAAAAATACAAAGATTAAAACTATTAGAAAAACAATTAAAACGGAAAAGGCGGATTATATAAACAAGAAAAAATCAGTACGGAATACTTATTTTAATAAAATGAAATTTACATTTGATGGTAAAATTACTTTTTTAGGCTCGCCCACAAACATTAAGCCTCTTAGAGGTTTTATTGCTCATTATGATATAAAAGACCGGTTGATATGTGTTGAGTATTTTGGTAAAAGAGCATTTGAAATTTATATTAAATATGGCAATAATTCAACTAAACTGGAAATGATATGGGTTCATAATAAATATCATTTTATAAAATACGTATTTGGAGAAAAAAAACGTTTTTTTATGAAAATGGATATGTTCAATTTTATTAAAGAAAATAATAAAGAATTAATTCTTCCGGAACTTCTCACAAATCAAAAGAAATATTTTCTACGCATGGACACAGACAGGTTCATGAAGATAAAATTCTCCATTGAAATAAAGAAACAGGATTTAAATAAAACGCGGAAATATTATGAAGTATTGATAAATAATGAAGGATTATGGCATACTGCTAATTACTACAAATTAAACAGAACTGATTATATTTTTAAAACCTCTTATTCAGCTTTTTACTATAAGAAAAATAAAAAATTCAAAAATATCCGATATTTTGATATCAAAAAAGGTAAAAGGATTGAAAGAATTCTCGACCGGAGTTTCTTTTACGATTACAATGAAAAATCATGTTTAAAGAACTGGGATTTATATTTACTCGATGGAAAAAGCTATTGGGAAATTCTATATGAGACATGGACATTTGAATGCAGTAACGGGGAATTGTCTGTAAAAGAACGTGAAAATATTTATACAGACAAATATATACGAAGCTTATTTGTTTCCATTCATTTTAAATCATGGCTGAAAAATAGTGACCATTTCTCATCACAAGGGGATTATCTTTCCAAAACAGGTTTAAATGCTGGAAATCCGGGTATTTTCGGCGGAGCATTAAGTTTATTTATTCCTACGGTCAAAAATTTATTCCTAACTATTGAATTCGGATGGGACGGCATGTGGGATTCAGATAACGGCTGGAGATATACTTTAAATATGTTTAACATATCAGCTAATGCGTTGTTTTTAATTCCGCTTTATCAGGATACTTTTTCAATCAGCCTATATCTTGGAGGTGGTATCGCGCTTTTAGCAGCAGATTTCACTCAGGTATATAATACCGGTGCGTTGACCCTTGCAAAACAGCGGGCTACGGATTCTACCTTAATGTTTAATATCCGTTTAGGAGTCGCGCTGACTTTTTCAGCTGGCATGTTCGGGATAGGCGCCAGATTTAATCTTGGAAAATTAAGTGAATTTGAATCAGGTGATAGTAAATTATATTATAGCAGTTCTGAAGGTTTACGGGTTTATGACCCCGGCTCTCAGCCCTCAGGAGCAAAAAAAGCTGAAATCAGTTTATATAGATTTGTATTCGAAATATTTTTTGCAATACGGCTTTAATACCCCTTTGTTAATCCATGCTTTTGCATCAATAACATAAGTTTAGCATTAAAATTCGGTTCACGTTTTAATATCTCGTTAATTGCATTCTGCTGGCGCAAAAATAGTTCTTTTTGTTCTTTTGACATCTTGGATGAATATTCATCAGAAACAGAACCTTTTTTTGTGCTCGCGCTTTTAAGCTGTTGTTTTAAAAGGCTCGCATATTTTTTATAATATACATCAAGTTCTTTTAATGCTTTTTCAGGATCTTGAGCATTACTTTCTAATATATTAAGCATTTCCCTTTGAAGCGCTAAAGGGTTTTTCTTTTTATTATTTTCACCCTGCTTCTTTTTATCACCGGAACATGACAAAAAGATAAAACAGAACATTATTACTAAACCGAAAAAAACTCTCACAAAATCTCCTAATAAAATGTTAATATAATCTTAATATAAAGATATATAAAAAAATAATTTGTTTAAACTCCGGTATTAAATATTTAAAAAATTTGCTTTAAAATATATAATACAATTGTTATAATCTTAAAATATGAAACGTTTTGTTGTTTTAACGTCTGTGTTGTTAACGTTATATTGTGAAACACCTAAGCAGGGATTATTAGATAATAATATTTTTTATCATAAATATTATCGTATTTTTTCATTCCACACTCAAGATTTTGATGAAGAAATTAAATATGATTCTTCTATAAAGTTCTGTTATAAAGTATATTATTTGAAAAATCATCATAAAAGATACGCATTTGAATTTATTAATGAAAAATCCAACATTGAATACAGAGGCTTTTTTAATAAAAATGGAATGTTAAAAAAAATTAATGTATTTGATTCTTCAAGAGGGAGAATGAATATGGAATTCTTCTATTCCAATATAGATAAATTAAAATCAATTAAATTACTTGATGATAATAAAAAAATTTTCGCATTCGGAAAAGTTGAAAAGTCAAAAGGCGAAAAAGTTTTATTTTTAAAATTTAAACAAGTTGAAACAAATAAACCGGTACTTTATTACATTATTAGAGGCAATGGGAAAGGACGGGACCTTGAGATTGCAACTTACTCTACTGATGGAACTCTTTTCTCAAATCATTTATATTTTTACAATAAAAAAAACCAACTGGCTAAATATGAATTCTATAAAAAATTAAATTTTATTTTCGGAATTGAATTTGTTAACGGGCGTGTTGATTATATTTACAATGAAAGAGATAATAACGAAAATTATTACGATGAAAAAGACAATTATTAACCGTTTATGAAAAATTTAACAATAATCATTACTTTATTATTCATATCAAATTATGGATATAATACTGAACTTCATTGGAAAAATAAAGGATACTACGGCGCAAAAGGATATAGGAGAATTAAAGTATATTCTAAAATCCTTTCCCAGCCAATCAGGATTGTAAAACAAAAAATCAAAACAGAAAAACGTTTATATGTAAATATTAAAGGTATACTATAC
>CALGPD010000422.1 GCA_937960625.1 uncultured Spirochaetia bacterium
ATTTTGTTTTGAACAGTTATATTTTTATTTTGATTTATTTCTTTATGCAATAATATATTATTAATCTCATAAAGAACACGTTCAAATTCTCCGTCTTTTATCTTATCATCAACATATGAAAATAAATTCCCGGATATATCCCCTATAACGTTATCTATGATTTCATGTCTGTTTATCCGGTTTGATCCGGATATGCGTTCAAGAATACCTCCAACATCATCCACATTACTCCCTGAAACGTTTAAACCCCAATTTTTTTCAGCAATACGGCAAGCGTTCCCGGTATTTATACTGTTAAAACTAATAATATTACAACGGGATTTTATTGTAGGCAGTATATTATCCGGCTCTTCAGTGCAAAGAATGAACTGTGTATCTTTTGGCGGCTCTTCTAAGGTCTTTAAGAATGCATTAGCGCCTTGTTCCCGCATTTTATGAATACCCGTTATAATTACAACGCTTTTTCCTTTAAAATTGCTTTTATAAACTGATGACATAATTGAGCGTATGGAGTTGGCGGGTATGTTATCATTTTTTACCTGCTCTGCTAAAAACTTTGCGTTCTCTAAAGCAGAGTTTATATTATTCTCATCCACTATTAGTTTTGAATCTAAAGAAAAATACTCATCAATTTTTTCAAGCCGTTTTTCGTTCTCTTTCTGCTTTTTCTTATTTTTTGTTCCTGAATTATTTAGATAACCTGATTCTATCCTATATTTTATATCTCTTATTATAAAATTCAATTCGATAATTAATTTTTCGATAATACCGTTTTCTTCAAATATAGTTTTTAAGGCAGCAAGTTTACTATATGCGTTGTCAGTATTAACGAATATAACACCCGTATGTGTTAAATTCCTAATTCTAACACAATCTTCACATGTAAAACACGGTTTATTTTCACTTGTGCAATGATTAAGTGCAGCGAGATATAAAGCCATAGTTGATTTACCGCTGCCGTAATCTCCGGTAAAAAGAATAGAATGGGAAATCGTATTATTAAAAAATGATTTTTCTATAACCTGATTAACATTATCTTGATGTAAGCATTTTCTTAACAAAATCACGCCTCAATAAAATTATTAACTCACCTGCCAATAAAAATATAATCAAAAATAATAAAATATATTTTATAAAATCTTTATTTTTACCGGAAAACACGTTGTTTTTAGCTGCATTATCTTTAACCTTCATAGATATTACGTTATTTTCGTTATGTTTAAAACTATTTTTCTCAACTACAATCTCATTTTCATTATATAAAATTTTATCAATAATAACAGGAAGCTTGGCTGACATTAAAAAATTAGTCTTATCTATTGATAAATCCGCGGTAAACAATATTAACTCAGGGGTTTTATAAATAAACTTTTGTCTATGCAGATTAAAATATCCAGGTGTATTAGATTCAACGCGAAAATAACTATTAAAATTAATGCCGCGGACATCTAAATACAAGGGAAAAGTTTTATCATTTCTTAAATTAAATTTACCACGTTGTATTGAAATAATTTTTACTAAATCTGTAAACCGGTTTAATATATTATTCA
>CALGPD010000423.1 GCA_937960625.1 uncultured Spirochaetia bacterium
TTGAAAAGCTGATTCAAGGGTAAATAGTAAAATATCTTACGTATACTTATTTCTTTGCCTGCTTTGCGATAACAAGGCTTTTCCATTCTACGTGAATTGCGTTGGTGAAAGAGAGTAAAAAGTTTATACGCGCGGTCATTTTTGTCCAATATCCTTTTTCTATATCCCAATAGAAAAAACGTTCATATTTTCCAATTAAACGCGTGGGCATAAAATATCTCGGGCGTAAACGGGAGTATCCGGGAACGTGAATTTGACGGTTCAAATTTTTATTTACAACGTAAAAACACTGAATAACAGCGTGCTTTCTTCCGTTTATGATCTGGTCTTTTAAATATCTATAACGTGCGTTAAATTTTAACCTGTAAGGGTTTCTAATGCCTAAATTTTTAAAATTAATAACTTCTTGTCCGGGTTTTTCCCAATAGTGAAGTTTTTTTATTCTATAATTTGGAAAAGCCGGGGTTCCCGTACTTTGAGGATAAAACGCTGTTTCATTAAAATACATGTTTCCAAGATAGTTTCTTATATAAGTTCCCGTTCCGGTGCTAACTTTACCGCTTTTCTTTTTGCTTTGAAAAACATAATTAAACCTAAGCCCGTTACGCGTTCTGCCTAACGCTTTATTAACTGACATCCACTCTGAACCTGTTTTTACTTTTAATACGTTGTCTCGATAAAAATCAACTGTTGTTTGGCCAGATACAACGAATTTATCTCCGGCTCTTTGCTTAAACCTGAATAAAACGCCCTTATCATGGTATGAATATAGAGGAAAAATCCCTGACATAAAGCTGATAATTAATAAAAGTAAAATGTATTTTTTCATCTTAAACTCCAAACACCTATTCCCTGTGTTTAAATCTGTTTTTCCTAAAATAAATATCGGGAAAATTGAAATCCCGCCTTTAGTGGAAATTGAAAAAAAATTCTTTTTTATATAAATATTGAAAGAAATTTTGATTTCAGGTTATACAATATATAAAGCAAGATTGCTTAAAATGCATAAACCTCCAAATAATAGAATAAATAAAGCGGCAAGCAGGATGTTATCCTACTTGCCGTATATTAATCCAATTCGCCTTTTTCCTCTATTTCATCAAGATAATCCTGCATTTCCTCTATATTTTCAGTATATAAAACATCGCAATCTTCACAAACTTTCTTATGAAGTTTCCATAACCAATGATGCGCATTATCCTGTTTATGGGGAGAAATAACACATTCAGGATCTCCCATATCCATAAAATCTTTTATTTTATCAACCATATTATTGATATATTCATCATAATCAGGATGAACACCTTTTATTTTTCTCGCTGTTCTTAAAACTTCACGAAAATAAACTTTTTCTTTTCCTGATTTGCTTGTTTGAAGAATTGTAACACCTTCTTTGAAATGGTGATTAAGTTCGTTAAAGTGCCTTAAAGTTTCAATATTACAAAAAGGGTTAGCTTTCTTTGGCATATTTGTCCTCCGTTTACAGATATTTCACTTTAAATTTGGTTTAAAAAAAAATCAAGTAAAAAATATTTATATTTTATATTAGGTTATTAAACTAATAACATTTTGTAATTATTATAGTATAGAAGTGAAAAAAATAAAATGCTTAATATTTTTTACGATAATCTATAAAAGGTATAAAATTAATGTTTAGCGAAAAAACAATATTAATATTCTCAGGATTACTTGAAAACATTTACAATCAGGAAGAAATATTAAAAACCGCAAAGTTTATTGCACCTGAAATTATATATGAGCCGGTTAAAAGTATAAAAGATATAACTGAATTTTTTATTAACAAAAACAGGCTTTACGATTGGATTAATGCTGTTTTAATTAAAATAGGTACAGCCAATATAAACGGAATACGCCAATTTTTATCAGAACTTGAAAACGACAGATTATTTTATAATCATGAAACAAAGTGTATTGAAAGTTTTGAAAACGGAGCAAAAAACAAACCAAATTGGGGGCTGTTTTCAGAGGGTGATAAAGTTTACGTTTGTATGGCAAGAATAAAATTAACAGATAAACCGGCAAAACAAGAACAAATAAACACAGCATTTTATAATTATATAGCGCCTAAAATATCAACATACAACGGCAGAATATGGAATTATAACAACGGTAATATGACAACGGGTTTTTATATTGGAGATAAAACCGATTCATGTATAGAAGCTGCTATTGATATTTTATTAAGCATGGTAATATTTAATACATGGTATAATCAAAGTGAAAAACGGGTAAATGTACGTATTTCATGTGTAACTGATTTTATAAATTATACAAATATTACAAGAAATATTTTCGGGCCGGCAATCGGGATGTTAAATTTACTTGAAGAACGTATGGAAGATAATACAATAATAATTCATGAAAACTTATTAAAACAATTACATCCGTTAAAACAAAAAGCTTTTCAAAATAATGGAAACATAGGAGATGAACAAGTCTTTAATTTTTACACAGAGATAGGCAAATAAATGAAAACTTTTCAAACCATTATATATTCAACCAATAGTAATATTGTACATACAATTAAAAGTTCATTGGAAATATTACCTTTAGATTACCGGAATGATTTCAGGTTTAACTTAATTTATGAAGATGACATTAGACGTTTTAAAACAAGGTTAAATGAAAACGTATTTGATATATATATCATTGAACACGATGCCGCGCTTTCTCAGGGATTAAAAGCTTTAGAAAACATTGATGAAAAGGCAAAAATTGAACCTGAAATTATGCATGGAGCTTATGTAATTTTTATTGGCCCGGAACATGCAAAAACAGTATTAAAAGTTCTGAAATATAATTTCGTTTCTGGTTATGAACTAAGGTCGGAATTAGACCCGGATAGATTTGCTGAAAAAATAATAGAAACGTATATCAAAGCCGAAGAAGAAAGCCGGGAAAGTTCGGCTATAAAAAAGACAAGGCAGGACAATCAGGCTTTGATGGACGAAATATTTCTTCATCTATTCGGCAATTTAATTTCTGTTTGTGAAAATCTTGTAATATCAGGCAAAAAAAACATACAACTAGAGCAAAGTATAGAAAATCTTCAAAAAGAAATAGATAGTTTAAAATTAGCTTATGAGCAAACCTCGGGTGAGGAAATATATTTTGATAAAGCGCCGGAAAAAGAAGAAGGAATAGATGAAAACGGAAATAAAGTTGTAATCAGCAGCTTACTGTATTTCCTTGACATCCGTATTTTTATAAACCCCGGAATAAGAAAGGTTTATTTAAGGCATGAAATTCAAATCCTCGTCGATTTGATTTTTAAATTTTTAAGCGCATGGTTAAACCGGTATTCTTATATAAAATTAATTTCAAACCCGGATAGATTACTATGTGTATTTCCGGGACAGGAAGCGTTAAAATGTGCTCTTGAAATAATCATAAAGTTTATGAAAATATATTATAATGAAGATACAATTTTAAAAAACTTTAAATTCAATATGGGAATTGATTACTGCAAAATAGGAAAAGTAAATAATCCTACAGAAATTCTTAATCAGGCAGATTTAAAAACTCTTGATAAAATTTTATCAGGTTTAAAACCTGCAAATACGTTATTTATAACCGAGCAAACGTATAAGAAAGTAGATAAAAAATTAAAAAGTTTTTTTAAATCTGTTAACAAACCTAAGATGAAAAAATATTATTCTTTTTACGCTGTTTATGGCTAGTTTTGAGTTACAGTAAAATTTTTAAAAGTAACGTTATCTCCATTATTCCATGTACGTATGCCCACACTGCCGCCGGAATAAGTTGAATCTGTGAAATCATATATCAATTTATTATTAATATAACATTTATAATTGTTTCCCGTGACAATAATTTTTACATCATGCCATATATTATAAGATTGTTTATCACCGTCAATACAATGAGGATTTTCCGTATCTCCTGCTGTACACATTCTGTTTGCGACAATAGAAGAATCCCCGGGAAATATTACAGCCCGGTAACCTCCTCTTGTTCCAATGCCGAAATCTATCTGAAAAACATAACCATCCGGATTGGTTGATGAAGTGTCCTGCATACGTAAATAAATTCCATAACCGTTATTACTTAATACTTTTGCGGTTAAATTAACCGTATAGTTTTCATATCCGCTTGTTTCTGATACAATAATACTACCCGAGTTTGACTGGGTAAAAGTGCCGTCTCCATTATCAGTAATAGTAGAAGACCCTGTTCCACTGCCGGAACCGTCACCGAATTTTGTAATATCATTATAAACTCCGAAAACAACTTCGGTAGTATCCGATGCGTCGGAAAAAATTGACTCTCCTGAGCAAAAGATTAGCGAGAATGACATCAAAGTTATTATAATTATATGAATTAGCAGTCTTTTCCTTTTCATGTAAATAATTTAGCAAATTTCATACCACAAGCTATACATAAATTTTTTAACCCGCAAACTACAATGCGGTAATTATTTAGGGTTAAAATTCAATAAAAATGCTGCTGATAGCAAGCGAATAAAAATCATTAATATAAAGTAGCGATATTACCTCATTGTAGTAAATTTGCTGCATAATCGCTGAAAACCCCGGATTAATTATTTTCCGGAAATTATGGAAAACTTGCCGTTTATAGCGTGCATATATATAATGTATTAATGGAAATTGCGCTAATTGAAATTAAAAAACCCGGTGATAATAAAAGTTATAACGCGGGTTTTGGAACAACGTTTAATTTAAAAACAACGCCCGGAACATGGATTTTAAAAAAAATACGGCAAAGCATAGAGAAATTCCCAACGATTTCATATGCGTACATTTCTGCAATATTTAAAAAATATAATCATAGTGTTAAGTACTATTTAAATACCGTACCTAATGAATGTGACCTTGCCATATTAAACGTTACAGCTATAAGAAATAATGAAGAAACAGGGATTATTAATACAATAAAAAATAAAAAAAAATATAAAATAGGGGTTTACGGAGTGGCAGCAGATGCCCTACCGGAGCTATATAAAAATGCTGATTTTATAATAACAGGCGAGCCGGAAAACGCAATTGAACAAATTGCTAATACGGAAAAAATACCGCAAGGAATAATTGATTCAAAAAGTTTATTAAATCTTGAAGATATTCCTTATCCTGACTATAAAATTTTCGATATAAATAAATTTTCATACTCACCGCTTTTACCGTATAAACCTTTCGTTTTTCTTGAAAGTTCAAGAGGGTGTAAATATTCATGTTCCTACTGCCCCCATAGAATTAAAAACAATTTTAGAGAAAAACCACTTTATAAAGTAATTGATGAAATTAAATATATGCAGGGGGAATACGGTGTCCATGCGATTCATTTTGTTGATTCTTTTTTCAACATGAATGAAGAAAAAGCCAAAGATTTTCAAACGGAATTTAAAAATGGAAATATAAATATAAAATGGAGTATGGAAACCAGAGTTGATACACTAACCTGTGAAATA
>CALGPD010000424.1 GCA_937960625.1 uncultured Spirochaetia bacterium
AGGTAAACTTATAAAAAAAATAAAAAGCCAAGCAAATACTATGTCTCATATAAATTTTAGTCCAAATGGTAAATATATAACGGGAGCGGGTAAAGATAATAGTATACTTATTTTGAGTGTGAAAACGGGAAGCTTAATTCGTAAATTTACTTTCCCAATTAAACATAAAATACTAATAGACAATATTTTTTTTAGTCCTGATGGCAAATATATTGCAAGTACAATTGGTGATAGATTTATATATTTTTGGAATATAAAAACTAGAAAAAGCTTCAGATATTCAGGACATAAATACAGTGTTAAATCAATTGCTTTTAGTCCTGATGGCAAATATATTGCAAGTAGTAGTGTTGATAAAACTATCAAATTATGGAAAACGCCAAGATAATGACATTGACTAATGAGTTTGGCGGAAAACGCGGCCGATCTTGCTATGGCACAAATTAGCATAAATCAGTTTATGTTTAACACGTTTAAATCAGGTACTACTGCTATGATTGGATGTTTATGTTTTGATTTCGGTTTAATTCCTATGCGTTCGCTGCGACGGCGGCGTTGAATTCTTTGTTGACTTAAAAACGTGAATGCTTGGTTTAAGCCCGCTTTTTCTATCCTGTGTGAATCCCATGAATCTGCGGGGAAAAAAGAGTATGCCCACGGATCACTCAGATTCAACACAGATGGGGAGAGAAGATGTTAACGTAAAATAGTATAAAAATATTTATAATTTTCTTCTATTAATTGACAAGTTTGATAAAATGATATTTCTTTGAAAAATATTTAAGTTTTATTAAGGATGAACAATGACTAAAAAATCTACTATATTTACGATATTAATTTTATTTTCTTTATTAATAAGCGTTCACGCTAGAAGACCTTCAAATAGATATCTAAAAAACAAAAAACGTCAGATGATAAAATTATTCAAGCGGATTGGATTAAATAAACCTGAAATGTTAAACGCATTCCGCGTTTTGGATAGAACAAAATTCGCATATCACAGACAAAAAGGAAAAAGCTCAAACGCATCTCAAGCTTATGCTGATTATCCATTAGCAATAGGGTATGGTCAAACTATATCTTCACCGAGAATGATGGCAATTATGACACATTATTTAAAATTAAAACCAAATCATAAAGTTCTTGAAATAGGAACAGGCTCGGGTTATCAGGCAGCGGTATTGTCAAAAATTGTAAAAAAAGTATTTACTATTGAAATTGTGAGGCCTTTAGGAAAAGATGCCCGGCGTATTTTTAAACAAAACGGACTCTATAATATTAAAAATAAAATAGCAGACGGATATTACGGCTGGAAACAGCACGCGCCGTTTGATAGAATTATGGTAACATGCGCGACGAATCATGTTCCTCCTTCTTTAATAAGGCAGCTTAAACCGGGGGGTATTATGCTTATTCCGGTAGGCCATCCATATAGACGCCAGCAGTTGAAAATTATTAAAAAAACAAAAAGCGGAAGAATACGTTCAAGAACACTATTAAGGGTAAAGTTCGTCCCTATGACAGGAAAAGCGTTAAGAAGTTTAAGGGGTAGATAATATGACAATAACAGCAAAGCATAAAAAAAAGTTAAAGGCACTTGGACATTCTCTTACTCCTTTAATCAACATTGGAAAAGAAGAGATATCAGAGGGAGTAATAAAAAAAACCCGTAAAGAACTTGAACAACACGAACTTATTAAAATTAAAGTTCAAAATACTACACCAATGCCGGTAAAATTTGCAGCGGAAAAATTATCTGAGGAAACCGGATGCACAATTATAAAAATAATTGGGTCCACCGCGCTTTTATTTAAAAGAAACGAAGATGAACCTGTGATTAAGTTTGATTAACCTAAGGAGTATTAAAATGAAAAGATTTAAATTTATTCTGCCTTTTTATTTAATGATTATTTCATTTGTATTTATAAATAGTTCCCATTCTTATCGAGCTTGGCCAACCGGCGGAGGCTGGACAGGGCATTTTACAATATACGGTGCTTATAAAACCAGCAGTGGGGGCAGAACTATTTATGGTCAAGGAAAAATAAACGTATATCTACCCAAATCATATTTAAAAGGATATAAACGCCTTCCTTTATTAATCGGTTTACCGGGTTGGAGAGCAAAAGCAGATGAATGGAGAACCAGAGCAAAAATAGGAAGGTATGCTGAAAAGTATAATTTTATCGTTGCTCTTGTTGAAGTTTATACTACAGCTTATGAAACAGCGTATTACCGTGAAACTAATCCCCGGTATAAATGGGGTTCAATACCCGGCACTGTGTGGATTGGAAATGTAGTTATGCCATACCTAAAGAAACACTTCCGTATAGATTTAAGTGGGAAAAGAACGGGAATTTTCGGTTTATCAACCGGAGGAAGAGGGGCTGTTTTTTTATGTCAAAAATACCCAAAATATTTTAAAGCATGCGTATCAATGTCCGGAGATTTTGACAGGGTAAGTTTATACGAATGGTGTAAAAAACGCAGGAAAAACATAATGCGTCATGACCCGCCGTCAGTAACAATTTATGGCCATCCGGCAAGAAATAAAAAAATAATGGAACGATGGAAAAACGTTGATAATCCTTCAAGTGATAAAAACGTTAATATCCTTAAAAAATACGGTATTTCAGTTTATTTAATACACGGTAAACGTGATTTCGCTGTTCCTTATGAGCAAAGTCAGGATTTTTATAATAAACTTAAAAATGCCGGTGTTGACGTAAAAGGATTATTTCTTCCAAGAGCCGGACATAATTGGTATCTATGGCGTGAATACGTTCCATTAATGTTTCAATATTTTTCATCTAAGTTAAAATAGAAAATTTTTTTTTTAATATAAAATTATAATATGGAGAAATGCTATGCCGTTGTTGGCTAAAGGTGGCAAATTTGTATACGGATGGTCGGTTATAAGTCCGGAAAGAAAAGTTATTATTCCTCCGCAGATTATTCAAGAATACAAACTACCTGAAAATGGAAAAATTATTTTAATGTCAAGTAGTAAAGTTTCAGGCGGTTTTTCTATTACCACAAAAGCAATGTTAAAGCAATCGAAACTTAATGTTATTGTAAATGATAATCCAGAATTAGCAGAATATTCATTACCGGAAGGAATGACTATTAAATATAAAGGCCGGAAATATTGTTGGGTAACCATGGAAAATAAAATAATACGGTTACCTAAACAAACCATGGAAGCCTATGATGTTAAGGTAAATGATAAACTACTTTCTATTCGTTCAAGCAATATTGCTTTTACCTTGATAGTCAAAGGCCCTATTATTGCAGTGGCGAATCAACATCCGGAACTGGAAGAATTTTAAAAATCAGCAAATGGAGTTTATTTTATAATGCTATTTTTAGTAATAAGTGAGCCTGAGCTTTCTCGGCCTGATGATGTAAAAAAACAAAGAATAGAGTTTAGAAAATGGATGAAAAGCCAAAAGAAGAATGAAAAAATTCTTAACTTTTACCCAAGAACAGGTAGAGGGGCGGTAGTTATC
>CALGPD010000425.1 GCA_937960625.1 uncultured Spirochaetia bacterium
TTCTAATACAACTGCTGCCTGTGAACCTAAACTATATACATACCTTTCATCGTGAACAGTAAAGGGGATAACGAATTTTTCAAATGCCTTGGGATTATCTAAAATAACTCCTCTGTTTATACGTTTATTGACAAGTTGAATTACACCAATAACTTCATCTTTATGGTTTATCATGGGAAACGTTAAAATACTTTTCGTTTTATAGCTATACCGCTCATCAAATGTTTTACTATGCTTATATTCAACATTTGGAGGTAAATTATAAGAATCTTCAATATTTAAAACGTTTTTCGTTAAAGCAACATATCCTGCTAGACTCGTTTTATCTAAAGGCAGAGTAAATGAAACGGATTCAATTTCTAGCGAGAAATTATCGGAAAGCATAAACTTTAAGTTTTTTCCGTTGTTTTCATCTCCAATAATAAGATAAAGGCTTCCTGCATCGCTTGACGTTGCATCTATACATCTTTTAAGAATTAGACTAAGAAGCTTATCTAAATCTTTTTCCGTAGATAATGCGCTTGCTATGGCGTGCAACTCATCAATTTCATCTTGAGCTAGAATTAATGCTTTATCAAGTTCAAAAAGTTTCTTCTGCCTAACAAGAGATTTATATGAACTTTTCAAAGTTTTGTAAAATATTTTCTCTGAGTTAAAACTATTTTCAGATATATATTGAACAACTAAGTTTTCAGGAATGACATTAACATCTTGTTCATCCTCAAGATAGACTATAACGCATTCAGTATTAGTATAACTTTGCAATGTTTCGATATTTTCTTCATTTAAAAATTTTGAATCCAATAAAAATAAGGATAAAACTTTTGAACAAAACATATCAGAATTTATTTCATCAACAGTTTGATAAGTAATTCCGTGCATGTTCAAAAGATCAAGATATTTGTCCATATTGATGGTTGAAGAACAATATAAACAATATTTAATATTCAAATCTAAAAAATACTTTTTATTTTTTATACTCATAAAATTTCCATAAAAATCTATTTAATAACATTAACGGCATTATTAAAAATAATTATATTCAAATAAATAACTAATAAATTTTAATAAACTCATTAATTTAATCTATCTTCTCTTATTTTATCATATAACTCATAAAATTTCATTCTTAATTGATAATTTTCAGGTTCAAGAGAAACTGCATATTCAAGATATACAGCAGCATCTTCTAAGTTTCCGTAATCGATTAAATATCTTGAAATATCTATCATTGTATGTGAATCTGTCTTACCTTCTTTATGCATAGCTTGAATTAATAAATTAACCGCCTGTTCTATCTTATTTTTCTTATATAGCTGTCTTGAAGTATTCTTTAATTTTTTTATTTCTTCCATTCTTTTATTTAATTGATTTATTATAGAATCCTGAATTCTATTTGATTTTATATCTATTACTATTATTGCCATGTCATCAGTTTGTTTCATCCCATCGCAAAAATTATCAATATTTTCTTTAAGTTTATCTATAAAATCTTTTGCATTAAGGCTTGAGTTATTTAATATGAAATCTTTTAACCTGTTATAAGAATAAAATTTATTATTTTCATTCCGTGCTTCAATAATTCCGTCTGTAAATAGGATAATCCTATCTCCTTTTTTAAGTAAAAAATTCTTTTTACCATAGATTGATTTATCATCTATTCCTAAAAATCTGCCATAAGTTCGCATATTAATAATTTCATTAGTCTCTTTTTTATATAAAACCTGGTTAGGATGCCCTGCGCTGGAAATTTGAATAAAATTATATTCATAATCCAGTTTTAAATAAAAAGCAGTTACATAGTGTATAACCTCAATCCCCAAAATTTTAACAAGATCTTTGTTAACCTTTTCTAAAATAATATCGCAGGGAAAGTTATATTTTGAATACGTTACAAACGCAACTTTTACCATCATTGTTACCAATGCTGCCGGAACTCCGTGGCCTGACACATCAGCTATTAAAAAACCAAGCTTATTTCCATCTAACTTAAAAATATCAAAATAATCTCCGCCAATCTGATCCATGGCAACGTAAAAAGTCGCAATATCTATCCCTTCTATTTCAGGTAGTTCATTCGGCAAAATTGAAGATTGCAAAATTTCAGCCATTTTTAATTCTTTTAGCATCTTTTTATTTTTACTGGCGAGTAAATCATTAGCTTTATCTAACTCTTTGGTCCTATGATTAACGATTTCTTCCATATTTTCAGAATAGTTCTTCAATTGATTTAATAAAAGATTAAAAGCTTTACCTAGTTCGGAAACCTCATCATCTCCTTGAACTTTTATCTTTTCATCAAATTTCATTTTTTCAGAAGTATTTTTAATTTTCATACTTAACTTAGTAATAGGAGATATAACTTTTTTATCAAGAAAATAAGACAGCATTAAAATAGATATAATAAAAGCAACGAATAGAATAATAGAAGTGATTATGATTAAAGATAATATTTTAGAGCGTATTAAGTTCTTTTTAACACCAATGTGAATATAACCATATACACGCTTTTCGTTAATAATGGGAATAAGATTTTCAATATAGATACCTTTTTCTAATGTCTGTTTTTTATCAAAAATATAATTTTCTGAATAATTTTCTGAATTTAAGATTTCGCCTTTTTTACTTTTATTTGAATGGTACACAATTTTACCACTAATATTACTTATAAAACAATAACTAATTTTTTTATTAGACTTAGCAATATTCTTCAATAAACTATCCATGCCCTTAAAACTATCTAACGAAAAATTATTCAAATTATTGTATAATGATTTAATAACCAATCCGCTTGCATGAATTTCATTTGAAATTGATTTTTTCAAACTCGAATTAACATAAGCCATCAAAAACAAGGTTGACATTCCTGTGGATAAAAACAATATTATAATAATTATTATTAAGGTTCGTATTCTAAGATTTTTTCTGCTTTTTCTCAAAATAAAATTAATCACTTTTGCTAAATCCTTTGTTAATAGCCATTGTAAAAATTAAAAGTTGAAATAAACATTTTTTTAATTTTTAATTTATATAAATTAAATCATTGTAATATCTTTTATATGGTAAAGTCAAATCATATTTATTAGATTTTTAAACTTAATTTAAATATGCTTAAATTTTATTAAACATTAAGGAGTAAGTCATGAGTATAACTACAATTTTAATCTATATTTTATTCGGATTTCTCATCGGCGTTATATCCAATATAATATTAGGCTATACCTGGAATAGAGGGTTTATCTATCTCGTTATTTTGGGATTATTAGGAATTATTGTGGGTCATTGGTTCTTCTTGCGCGTTCTAAGATTAGGCCTTGGGAGCTGGGCATATATCCGTTTAGGAAATGTTGTTGTTAACTGGTTCTGGGCTATCATTATGTCAATTATTCTCGTTGTACTTTTCAGCAGGATTGCAGGAAGACGTTATTGTAGAAGATAATTAATCAGCCGGATATAAAAATCAATTAATATCCGGCATTATTTATGATTCAACTTATTTTAATTTCTTTTAATGTTTCTAATACTGCTTCCGCATGGCCTTTAGATTTAACCTTGGGCCATATTTTCACTATAATCCCTTCCGAATTTATTATAAAAGTACTTCTTACAATTCCATAATATTCACGGCCTGCCATTTTCTTTTTCTGCCATGCTCCATATTTTTCAATGACAACGTGTTCCGGATCACTTAATAAATTAATCTTTAAACCGTGTTTCTCAATAAATTTCACATGGCTTTTTATCGAATCAGCGCTAATACCAACGACTTCAGCGCCAAGGCTGTTGAAATCATTAATAAAGTCTGTAAATTCTTTTGCTTCAGTTGTACAGCCCGGAGTATTATCTCTAGGATAAAAATATAAAACTACATACTTACTTTTGAAATCTTTTAAACATATATCCTGATCTAGCGAATTTTTTAAACAAAAATCAGGAGCTAAATCACCTATTTTTATATCTTCCATAGTTTTCCTCTTAAAAAAATTTGCCTCAATATTATATTAATATACTAGAATACTATTTTACAGTCAGACAAATTATTTTCTAGTTCATTTTTAATTTTTTTATCAAGCGGGTTATTTGATAGAATTAACATTTTTAAATTGCGCATCTCTTTTAAACATTCAGGCAATTTATTAATATTGTTGTCATCAATACTCATTTCTCTTAAAGTATGAATTGAACATATACTATCAGGTAATTCGGTTAATTCGTTGCAATCCATTTCCAGATTATGCAGATTCTTCATTTTACCCATGTATTTGGGAATTTTTTTAAGGCTGTTATAATTTAAGTACAATTGCTCAAGTTCATTTAATTTCGTTAAAGAATCATTTAAAAATTTTAATTTATTATTATTTAAAAATAACCCTATAAGATTTTTTAAATTGGATATCTCATCGGGAATTTTTGAAATATTATTATAACTTAGATCCAACCATTCAAGGGAAGTTATATTTCCGATTTCCGCAGGTATATTTTCGATTAAATTTGAATGCATGATTAATGTATTTAGACTAAGAAATTTGACAAAATCTCCGGGTATTTTTTTTAAATTATTCTCACTTATATCAAGATAACTGAGATTTGATATTTTAAAAAAATCTTTATTAATTTCTGCCAATGAATTTCTTGCAAGTTCAATTTTTTCAAGCTGTTTCATATTGCTTACAAAAGAATCAATCTTTTCAATCCTATTACTTGATAAATTAATTTTTTTAAGTTCTTTCAAATTTGAAATAGCAGCAGGTATTTTAAAAAAATTGTTATTATTTAGATTAAGCTCTTTTAATTTTGTTAAATGATTTATTTCATCGGGCAGGCCGCTTAATAAATTATAACTAATAGTAAGTTTTTCAAGTTTTGTAAGCTTTGAAATTTCAGGAGGAATTTTTTCCAATAAATTACTTTGCAAATTAAGAGTTTTTAAATTTTTTAATTCAAAAATTTCTTCAGGAATTTCTTTCAATTCTTGACCTATCATTTCCAAATGAAATGCTTTATCAATTCTTTTTAACGCTTTATATGGCAATGTAAATATTTCATCGTTCATTTTTACTTCGTTATTTTTGTTTTCTATAAACAAATATAATTAGAATAAGCAATTATAAAGAGATAAAATAAAAAAGTTCATATTTTTTTATAAAAATATTAAAAAAAGTTGACATAAAAATGAATTTCTGAATATAATATATTAATCGGTTAAGGAATGGTTCTAATTATCAAATCTCAGTAATTTTAAATTTGATTAAAAAAATATTTGAGCGTTATACAGGATAACAACCTAGTAAATAATTTTAGGAGGTTTTCTGTATGGCTAGTACACAATCTAAAGCAATTGATGCATTAGTAGTTATTGGTGCAGTTTGCTGGGTTATACTAATTATCACCTGTTGGATAGCAACTCCTTTATCAGGTTTTATAGGTACAATAACCGGCTCAATTCTAATGATGACTTATTTTGTAATGGGTACTGAAAGAAAAGGTAAGCTGAATCTAAAACCGGTTCCTTTTGTTTATCCAATTCTTATTCAAACAATCTTTTGGATACTATCTTTTATAATTTCTTACTCAATGTTAGGCCAGCCTACAAATAATTTTATTTTAGGAATGCACCCGGGCGCTTTTTGGCCATTGGCATTATTTTGGATTGGCGGTCTGCTTACAGGTACTTTATCTTACTTCATCTTCTTTGATAAATATCTCCCTGATTCAGACTGGGATGATTTCATGAAAGAAGTTGAACAAAACAAAAAAGCAGCTTAGCAATTTAAAAATTAAAAGGAGGATTTATTAATGAATGTATTAAATTCATTGCAGACCGTATTATCTAAAATCGGATTTTCCGGCGGAAATGTTACACAACTAATAAAACCGAGCGCATTTACTATTATTTTTACAGTAGTTTTCATTCTCGTTTCTATTGGTGTTGGTATATACGCAACGAAAAAAGCAAAAACAGCTGAGCAATACTTTGGCGGTACAAAAAGTTTTGGGCCATGGGTTATTGCTTTAGCTTCCGCAAGCGCGGTAATGAGCGCTTTCGGATTTATCGGAGGGCCGGGCTATGTTTATAAATTCGGATTTACTTCCGTATGGATGACATTCGCGGCAGGTACCGGTTTTGCCTATGCATATTGGATTGTAGGTAAAAGAATGAGAGGTATGGCTGAAGTTACTGACGTAGCTACATTACCTGACATCGCAAAAGTTAGATTTAAAAGCGAAGCAGTTCGCGCTCTATTAGCAATAGGTTTATTTATAGCCGCTGTTGCTTATTTGTCTTCTCAGGTAAAAGGGGGAGCAAAATTAGTAACTCAAATGGTAGGTTGTACTGAAGGCGTAGCTGTTCTTATTATTTTCGGAACAACTTTGGCATACATGATTTTTAGTGGTATGTCAGGTTCTATATTAACAGATGCATTTCAAGGGCTTGTTATGGTTGCCGGAGTACTCGGTGTTATATTCGGTTTCTTCAATTTAACCGGAGGAGCAGCAATGCCTACTATTCAGGGTGCTGCTAGATTTGGCGCCAAGTTCGTAGATGGAGCCGGGGTGTTGCCTTATCATATGCTGGTAGTTTTCACTGTCGTCTTTTTCATAGGTGTAATGGGACAACCGCAGATGTTAACAAAAATGTACTCACTAAAAAGCCATAAGGACTTGAAAAAAGCCGGTTTTTACTCAGGTATGACTTATGCTGTAACTTCTTTAGTATGGTTTCTCGTTGGTTATGGCGCGTTATACATTTCAGCAAGCGGCGGTACAGTATTGCCTAAAGGGCAAGGCGACCTTGCAGCTTTCTTATTCCTAAGCAAAATGACAGGTTTCATACAAGCATTAGTAATGGCTGCATTATTGGCTGCTATTATGTCTACAGCTTCGTTCTTCATCTCAATGGCTTCCGGTGCGGTAGTAAGAGACTTAACCGGTGCGTTTGGACATGAAGTGCCCCACAAAAAACAGGTATTCTGGGGTAGAATAATGACCTTTGTAGTAACCTTATTTGCAATCGGATTTGGTTACTGGGGAGGTAGAGCAGTATTAGTATTAGGGGCCTTAGGATGGGGTTTCTTCTGTTCTGCGACATTACCTGTATTCTTAATCGGATTATTCTGGAGAAGAGCAACAAAAGAAGGCGCTATTGCCGCACTTAGTGTTGCTATCTTTTCCAATCTTACATGGATAATATTAAAGAATTTGAAAATATACAA
This sequence comes from uncultured Spirochaetia bacterium, assembly GCA_937960625.1. Lineage (GTDB taxonomy): Bacteria > Spirochaetota > CALGPD01 > CALGPD01 > CALGPD01 > CALGPD01. The sequence continues at coordinate 7,215 of CALGPD010000425.1, forward strand.
ATTACCGTTTTCAGATTATTTATTCAGTATAGGAGCTTCAATTGCTACTATGGTTATAGTATCAATGTTTACTAAAACAGCAGGTGGAGATGACTTGCCTAAACAATTAGAACCAATTTTCAAACTCTAATTTCTTTAACTCACTCACAAGGGTATCAAATTACCCTTGTGAGCTTTTATTGATTTATAACGGACTTTTAAAATATTATATATAACAAGGAGTTATTTTATGGAAATAAATAAAGTTGTTTCAATGAAAGAGGCTGTAAGTAATATCAAAGACGGTTCTAATGTTGCCACAGGGGGATTTGTAGGTACAGGTTTTGCCGAAGGAGTCGCCATAGCATTAGAAGAATATTTTATAGAAAACCAGAAACCTAAAAACCTCACCCTTGTATATGCGGCAGGACAGGGGGATGGAAAAGAAAGAGGTTTAAATCATTTAGGCCATGAGGGCCTTGTTAGCAGAGTTATTGGCGGGCACTGGGGACTTGCTCCAAAACTACAAAAAATGGCGTTTGATAACAAAATACAAGCGTATAATCTGCCTCAAGGCGTTGTATCTCACATGTTCAGGGATATTGCAGCCGGAAAACCGCGGACAATTACTCATGTTGGTTTAAAAACTTTCGTAGACCCAAGAAGAGGCGGGGGAAAAATTAATGATATAACCAAAGAAGATATTGTTGAATTAATTGAATTTGACGGAAAAGAATATCTTGCTTATAAAACCCTTCCAATAGATGTGGCGATAGTTAGAGGAACAACAGCTGACCCGCGGGGAAATGTTACCATGGAAAAAGAAGCATTAACCCTGGAAGCTCTCGCTATTATAACCGCTGCAAGGAATTCAGGAGGCATAGTTATTGTACAGGTTGAAAGAATAGCAGAGCCTTATACTCTAAATTCACGTCAGGTTAAATTACCCGGAATATTAGTTGATTACGTTGTTGTTGCCGAAAAACCGGAACATCACACACAAACATTTGCTGTTGACTATAACCCGGCTTATTCATCAGAAATAAGAGTTCCTTTAAGTTCATTACAACCCATGGAAATGACACCGAGAAAAATTATTGCAAGAAGAGCAGCTTTTGAATTAAGTATTGGAGATATTGGTAATTTAGGTATAGGTATGCCGGAAGGGATTGCAAACATTGCTGCTGAAGAAGGCATATTAGATTACTTTACTTTAACTGCTGAACCGGGCGTTATCGGCGGAGTGCCTGCGGGAGGATTGGATTTCGGCGCCGCAACAAATACCGAGGCAGTCATAGACCAGCCTTATCAATTTGATTTTTACGACGGCGGGGGACTGGACATCACCGGACTTGGGCTTGCACAAGCAGATAAACTCGGTAATTTAAATGTTAGTAAATTCGGGCCTAAACTTGCAGGGGCAGGGGGATTTATAAACATTAGCCAAAATGCTAAAAAAGTATTATTTGTCGGAACATTTACAGCAGGCGGATTAAAAGCTGAAATATCAGGCGGTAAATTAAAAATAGTACAGGAAGGCAAAGTTAAGAAATTTATAGATGAGGTTGAACACGTTACATTTAGCGGTGAATATGCTAATCAGGTAAATCAACCGGTATTATATATCACAGAAAGGTGTGTATTTAAACTAGTAAAAGAGGGACTAGAACTAATAGAAATTGCGCCTGGAATTGATATTGAAAAAGACATTTTAGCACACATGGATTTCAAACCCGTTATTAATGGACAGCCAAAATTGATGGATGAAAGAATTTTCAAAAATGAACTAATGGGATTGAAAAACGATATATTAAATAAAAAATAGAAGCCAGTTTTCAAAGTCTCCAATTAAAGTAAACCTCTATAAATTAATTTTGTAGAATTATTTACTACGGTTGAAAACCTCCTTTATTGAATTAAAGGGGGTTTTATTTCATTCATTTATGAATAAAAATTTTATATCATCAATATTTATATAATACTTAACACTATAATTATATTAAAAAAATATTTGACAAAAAGAAATTACTTTTTAAAATGGTATTTGGAAATAGGGAAAAATAGAAATTCGTTTTAATTTTTGGCAACCATAATTATTATAAAGGACGCATATTTGTTCCTTTTTAAAATAATTAGAGCATCAACCTACACTATATTTTTTG
>CALGPD010000426.1 GCA_937960625.1 uncultured Spirochaetia bacterium
AACGCAGGACAGAAAATTACGTGAGTATATATTAACGAGACTGGTTAGGATGCGTTCAGGAAACAGTGAAGACGTTGTTAAACGCATTATCTATAACTTTAAAGACATTTGGCTAAGGATGTACGCGACAAGGATACTTGCAACTTTGCCAAATAAATCAGGGCATCCTATTATCATTGATCTAATTAAAAATGATAAAATGGACAACCGTATTAGAATTGAGGCTATTAGAATGGCAGGGGCTCTAAACCTAAAATCTTTACGCGGATATCTTAAACGCAAAATATATACTACAACGGACAGTTATACGAGATATGTAATAAAAAACGCTTTAGTTAAAATGGGGGAAAACGCTAATGACCTTAACGAAATACTTAAAAATATTGACAAACGGGAAAGGTTAAGAATCTACGGCGGAAGGTGATTTTTAAACCTTTTCAAACTCGTTTTTCACCGAAGCGAGCTGCTCAATGATATTAATCTGCTGAGGACATTTTTTAACACATTCTCCGCATGCTTTACAATTAGATGCCTTGTTTTCCGGCCTCAACATAAAAGTATACCGCATACGCGATGTCTTATCATCATTAAATAAAAACAGGTCATTGTAAAAAGCAAAACACTGTGGAATATTCACACCGTATGGACAGGGAAGACAATACGCGCAGTTAGTGCAATTTATTTTTAGTTTGGTTTTCAAAGATGAAATCACATCGTTAATTATTGAATTATTTTCAGGAGTAAAATCACCGGTTTTAACAGAATTCGCGATTTCAATGTTTTCTTTCAACTGCTCCATTGAACTCATTCCGCTTAAAACAGAAGAAACCTCATTATGATTCCAAACCCAGCGCAAGCCCCACTCCGCAGGAGTTTTATATTTATCTGACCGTTTAAACACGTTTAATATATCTTCTGGTAAATCCGTTAACATGCCGCCGCGTAAAGGTTCCATAATTACAACCCCCATGCCTTTTTCGTAAGCGTATTTTAATCCTTTTTTGCCTGCCTGATAATTGGTATCATAATAGTTGTATTGTATTTGAGTAAAATCCCAGTCATAATCATCAATAAGATATATGAAATCATCCGCGCTGCCGTGAAAAGAAAAACCTATATATTTTGCCCTACCCTGCTTTTTCATTTTTTCAATAAACTCAATAGCGCCAAGGCTTTTGGCTCTTTCCCATGAATCTTTGTTTATGCCGTGCATTAAGTATAAATCAAAATAATCAGTTTGTAAACGTTCAAATTGTTCATTTAAAATTCTATTCATATCGTTCTTTTCATTAATAAAAAAGAAAGGCAGTTTGGTAGCGAGTTTTATTTTATCTCTAAAACCCTGCTTTAAAACTTTTCCCACAAACTTTTCGCTTTCTCCGCTGTGATACATATACCCTGTATCAAAATAATTAACACCATTAGCGATTGCATATTCAATCATTTCCCGCGATTTTTTTTCATCAATTTTTAACTGTAAATGATTTGCGGCAGTATCAGCATTGCTTGCGGGAAACCTCATACAGCCAAAACCGAGAATGGAAAGTTCTAAATTCGTTGATCCGAGTTTTTTATATTGCATGTTAACATCCTTGAAATTAATATAACTTATTATAATATAATATTATAAAATTAATTTTAATAATTGTACTATTTTATCGAATATGCTATTAAAATAATTAATTGTTGAAATTATAGATTACAACGTGTTAATACATGAAATCAAAATTTTACTAATTAATCAAACATTGGATGTTAATGCGACCTCACCGCTTCCCCGTTCTCTGTGTGCTGTCGTGCCTTTCGTGGTGAATAACAAAGAAAACGTATATTCTTAGGCAAGCATTCCCGCTTCAAGTCAAACTAAAATTCAAACCACAACATACACGCCTATAAACGCAAAATGAATTAGTCTTGAACCAAGAATACACGTTTTAAAGTCTAAGCAAGGCTTTTCGGTGGTATTACCATCCGCCCTCTTTATTAAAGGGGGCATGTTAAATTCAACGCGTTGGACAAACAAGCCGGGGGATTTTTTTATCTTGTGTTTATATTATGTGTCTTGCGTGCATATGCGGTAAAAAAAAATCTTGCTCATTTTAGTAAGCATATTTTTTTAGTTCAGTTTTATTATTTGCCCCGGTCTTTCCAACGGTTTTTATAATTCCAATTTTTAATCGATTTTAGTATTACAACGGAGAAAGCCTGCATCAAAGTTTGGACTATAAAACTCCAAAGGATTTTGACAGAAAAACTATTGACAAAAAGTGTATAGGAATTATAATTAAGACATTGTGTATACCTTAATAAAGGCTGTTTGCTGTCCAAATAATAGCATACACCATGTCTCTTAAATTTTAAAACATTTTGAAAAATCATTAAAGGATTTTTTTAAATCGAAATTTACACTCATAACAAGGAAAAATTAAACATGAAAAAAGCAATGATATTATTAACTGTAATTACACTTGCAATTAGCAACGTATATGCTGATGCTAATAAAGACTTAATACAAGGCGCAAAAAACGGTAACATAACAAAAGTTAGGCAAGCTTTAAGAAAAGGAGCAAACATTAACGTAAAAATTACCCGTGGTCGTTTCAAAGGTCAGACTGCTTTGATGTGGGCTTCATATAGTGGACGCACAGCCATATCAAAGCTTTTGA
>CALGPD010000427.1 GCA_937960625.1 uncultured Spirochaetia bacterium
GTATTAGAACCGTTTTATTTATCTTGACCAATTTAATTTATTTTCGTTATTATTAAAAATAGATAATAATCATGAAAAAAATATTAATAATCACAATTATGTTTTTAATCTTTCTAAAACTGCCTTTATCCGCGCAAATGTCCAGTACGGGAAACAGAATGCGGCAGATAAGACAATTTATGCAAAATAAATCTTCAATGAAAATAAAAAAGAAAACCGGAAAGAAAAATAAAACCAAGAACAAACCCGCTAAATATAAAATTTATAAGGCGAGGATTGTTTTAAACAATAATAAAGTGCTTAAAGGTAAAGTAAGTCTATTATTAAAAAGAATTATTATAAGGCATTATAAAAACGGAATTTTATTTAAAAAAGTATTGCTGCCGGTAAAAATAAAATCAATCGAAATTGTTAAATATAAATCCAGATTATTCAGGGTTAGGAAAAAGTATAATGCTTATTATTTTATCCCTTTCAAATATAAAATTTTATATTCGGACGGAAACATATATAATTATAAAAAAACTATTAATTCCTTGCTAAAATTTAAAATTATAAATAGGATGGGACAGGCAATACTAAAAACGTATTTTATAGATTATTGGTTAAAAAATAAAAAAAAGTGGTATTATTCAAAGTCAAGTTCACTGAATTATCCGATTAATAATGCAAGGGGCAAAACTGTTCTTAAAATTAAATTTTTAAAATAATTTTTAAGTAATCCCTGAAACTGATTTAGATGTATGAAAAAAATTATCTGGAAAATCACAAAAGTATTTTTACAATTTATGCTAATCATCTTTTTGATAGTATTTTTAGCGCGTATTAATTATTTACCCGTTCTTGTGCCTGAAACATGGAAAGAATGGATTATTGATACAACAGACAGATGGTTTGAAAAACAAGGCCTGGGCAATTTCTCTGAGTTTGCTCAAAACTTTTTATCATTGAAATTTCTCGATAAAACTGCCACAGAAAGTGAAGTTTTTGTTTTAAACCAGCAAAAAAACTTCAATAATCTTTTAACAGAAATTAATGAATACCTTAACAAAGTTACGGGCAGTTTTGAAGTCCTTTTATCCCTTAGCAATAACGACAACGACTTTAACGTTGTGCGGGCAAAGTATTATTTAAAGTCTTTATTAAATACAACTTCTGATTTTAATGCTTTTCACGTTTATGATATAACGAAAAAGAAATTCATTCTTAATGTTGAACACGAAAAATTCAAGGCTGATAGTCAGGCTTACGAACAAATAGCGCAGAAAATTGATTACAACAAACTCGCTAAGATTAGCAAACCCGTTGTTTTTAATATAAACGGCCATCTCGCGATTGCTTATGCATTCAAAGGCGATACGCTTGAAGAAAAAGGAATCTTCTTTGCTACACTTTCGTATGATTATTTTAAACGGAGCGTATCCGTATTAAAAAACAGGGAGTTTTTTAATTTTGTAGTAATTAATAATAAACTTGTTTATCTCAGCAAACATCAAAAGTTTAAGAAAAATTATGATAAAATAAAATCTTATGCTGTTTCCGGAAATTATGATGATTATTTCACGGGGAAAAAATCAATCATGCCCGGAACAGGTTATAGAATTTCGGTTAAAAGTTTCAAACTTATAAACCCTCTTTTCCCTAATAAAATAATAAATATTAATATAGGATTAACTTATCCTAAGAACATCGTGATAGCTATTTTCTTAAACGTTTTACTCCTTGCGCTTATCGCATTCGGGATTTTCGTTATTTACCGTATGTATTTCCACATGAAAAAAGCATACCAGCAATACAGACGGCTTAAAGAAGCTCCGTTCCTATTATTAGATGATAACCTAACCAAAATGAGCAAAGTGTTTGATAAAATGGTGGGTTCAACAAAACGAATTAAAAGCAACGTGGAAAAACAAAGAGATATTGCCGACCGTTTAATGATTGTTGCTCCTCCTAAAGCTATCGGATACGAAGAGAAAAAACAGGAAGAGAAAAAAGAAACCTACGGCTTTGTTACCGAAGAAGAACCCGGTGATTCCGCGGAGAAAAAAAGTTAAACCGAGCATTCACTTTTTAAATAAAAGTTATTTTACCGCATATGAACTGTGTTAAGAGTCAAATTTTATTATAATTTTTTTAATAAATTATAATCCTCATTATAGTCACGTTCATGTTTTACTATTGCAAAAATCTGTTTTAGTAGTTTATTCGCTGTAGCTGTTATTGCCACTTTTTTTGGCTTCCCTTTTGATAACAATCTTTGATAAAATACATTGCATTGCTTATTAAACCGGCAAGCTGACAGAGCCGCCATGTAGAAAATACTGCGAACGTATTTATTGCCTTTTCTGGATATGCTGCCTACACCGTGAACCGAACTCCCTGATTGTTTTGGACAAGGATTAATGCCAATGTATGCGCTAACCTGTTTTGCGTTGTCAAAGTTTTCAAATCCATAAAGAAATCCAAATAAAACGGATATTAGACGCTCCCCCACACCGGGAATTGCAACGGCTTTTTCACATTTCACAGGATACGTTTTCTTAATTAATTCTCTATTAACTTTTTCAAGATTTTTAATTCTATAATCCAATTCTTCAATAAGTTCAGTTATGACTACCCTTGACGTTTCAAGGGTATAATATTCGTTATCAAGAGCGTGTAATCTGTTCTTAAATTCGGTTCTCGTTTTAATTAAATCATTAATTAGTTCCGCATTCTTCCTTATGTTTTTCTGCAACTCACTTTCAGGTTGATAATTACGTGGTTTTTCACTGTATCCGTACCATGCAATGCGTTTTGCATCAGCTTTATCAGTCTTCACCCTGCTCATTTTCATTTTAATATAGTTTTTTATGATTTCAGGATTTACAACGCAAACGCAGACACCAACGCTGTGAAGCATCATGGCAAGCTTAACGTAATAGTTACCCGTTGCTTCCATGGTAATTCTACAATCAGAATAATTGTTTATGATTTCAAAAAACTTAGCAATTCCTTTTTCATCATATTTAAACTCTCTTTCAAATAATTCTTTTTCACCGTCAAAAACACATACGTCAAACTTTGCTTTGGAAATATCGATACCTATTGAATATTTCATTTTTTAACCTCTTATTAAAATTATTTGTGGCAAAAAAGGAAATTATCTATTATACTAGCATTGTTAAATTCAGGCTTTAAGCCTAACGAACTGTTGAGTATGAAGATAATAGGGAAATGGGTTTTTCATATGCGGCGGTTTCTCAGAACCATGAACGCAATTAAACTTATTCATCTCCCTGTTTATCTTCCTCTTTTCAGCCACGAAAAGAGAATAGCATATTTAATTTAAATTTGAAACATAAACTACTTTTTTTAATATACAAT
>CALGPD010000428.1 GCA_937960625.1 uncultured Spirochaetia bacterium
GTATAGACAATGGTATTTTTAATAAAATTTTTAACATGATTAATGAATAATTAGAAATTATTTTTCTATTTTTTCTATTAATATTTTGTTGATGCTTTTATCACTTGCTTCTAAAATTGTGTATCTAAACTTTTTCGTTTCATATTTTTCTCCGGAATCAGGTATTCTTCCCATAACATAAGATAAATACCCTGCAAGAGTTTCAAAACCTTTTTTCTCTATACCGAGTTTATATTTGGAATTTAAATCATCAACATCCATTACTCCGTTTATAGTTAAACTTCCATCTTCATTTTCAATTATTCCACTGTCATGCTCATGTTCATCTAAGATTTCTCCAATAATAACCTCTGCAATATCCTCGTTGGTTATAATACCGGAACACCCTCCGTATTCATCAACAACAAAGACAATTGGCACTCTAATTTTTTGGATTTCAACAAGCAATAAATCAACTGGTTTTGTTTCAGGTATATAAACACATTCACGCATCAGTTCTTTTATAGTATCATTTTGGTCTGAGTAAATAAGTTCTTTACTTGAAACATAACCTACAATATTGTCAACCCGTTTTTCATAAACTGGTATTCTTGATATATTATGCTCTTCCATCAAATCAACTAGTTCACTTACCTGACTCTCAATCTCAATTGAAATAACATTAACCAGAGGTATCATTATCTCTCTGGCGGTAACCCTATGTGTGGCAAGAATTGAAGAAACAAAATCCCGTTCATCATTTTCCAACACTCCCTCTTTAGCTCCCCATTGAAATATTTGTTGAATTGTATTTTTATTTAGATAAAAACTTTCTGAATTTCTGGGAATTCTAAAAATATACATAATTGCTCTTGAAAGCCCCATGAGCATATAGCTAATAGGAAGAAATAGTAAATAAAAAAACTTAAATATATACGTTAGTTTTATTACAAAATTAGTAGGATTTGCTAAAAATGCAGACTTGGGTATAACCTCACCGAATATTAATAAAGTCGGTGTAAGAGCAGCTGTTGAAATAATTATTGAGTTTGAAAACGAAAGATTTAAGTAATAGTGAAGAAAAGATGTAAATAAAATTGACACTGCTACAACGCTTATATTCGTTCCAATTAAAGTTGTGGATAAAAAACTATCCGGTTTTTCTAATACTTTATTAATAATTTTAGCACGGTTTAAACCGCGTTCTTCCATTATTTTAATTTTTATTTTATTCGTTGCAACTAATCCTGTTTCAATTCCAGAGAAAAACCCTGCGCTTATTATAAAAAAAACTATAAGAGCAATGTAAATTATCATTAATTTTTTCCTTGTTTTTTATCCGGCTTCTTTGATTTCTTATGTTTTTTATGTTTCTTCTTAATTAGTATTTGCTCAATTTTTTTAACATCCATTTTATTAACCGTAAAAACGAAATGGCCGTCATTATACTTTTCTCCCTGAACAGGAATTTTATCCATCCGGGAGATTAAGTACCCTGCTATTGTTTCCTGTTCAGGGTCTGAAAGTTCTATTCCCGTAACTTTATGAACTTCCTCAAGAGAAGCATCTCCATTACACAAATATTCGCTTTTTCTGATTTTCTGAACTTTTCTTCCTATATGTTCATTGTCTTCCTCATAAAAACGTCCGGTTATCCTGTGAATTACATCATCAAGAGTAACAATACCCGCTGTGCCACCATATTCATCAATTACAACAGCGGCTTTTATTCTTTGCTCTTTAAGTTCGCGCAGCAACTCATGCAAAGGCTTGCCCTCAGGAACATATAAAACATCCTTAATAAAACCGGTTAAATCTTCAGGCTTTTCTTCTTCATACCGGATAAACGATAGTAAGTCTCGTAAATAAATTATTCCTTTAATGTTGTCTTTATTATCCTCATAAACGGGTATTTTTGAGTATCCCGCCTTTTTTGATTCATAAATAAACTTATCAAATGAAGAATGTACATCAACACAAAACATCTTGGTACGAGGTGTCATAATACTGCTTACTTCCTGCTTGGCGAATTTCAACACGTTTTGAATAAGCATAACCTCTTCCCGGTCTATAGCTCCTTCCTTAAAACTAACATTTACAATGGTTGATAATTCATCATCAGTTATGGTATTTTCATCTTCCCTGGGTTTAAAAATTTTCCTTGAAAACGTTGTAGAATAAAAAAGTAACTTTTTTAGGGGATGAATTATTATTGAAATAAAATATATCACAGTTGAAAACAAAGAAATTATTCCCGTTGGTTTGTTAATAGCTATAACTTTTGGCAAAGCTTCACCAAAAATTAGAATTACCATTGTGGCAACTCCAATCGCTATAAACATTTTGGATTCAAGGCTTAAATCTGCTAAATACGGATGGGAGCTTATTATTCCCTCTGTTAGGTTGGAAAGAAAAATATTTACAAGCATATTTCCAAATAATAAAGTAACAAGTAAATAGTTAGGATTTTTTAAAAGTCTTGATGCATTCTGATTTTTGCGATGCCCTAAAATATATTCGTCTTTGCGTGTATTTGAAAGAGAAAAAAAAGCGGTTTCCGAGCTGGAAAAAATACCGCTAAGAAAAAGCAAAACAACTATAATTATATATTGATATAATTCTTCCATCTTATGGGTTTCTTCTGAAAATAAAAAATTCCGGTTTCATGTCAGAGTATTTTATCCTATCAATTCTCAAATATCAATAATAAACATTTTAAAATTCTTAAATTTTTAAGTTTTTTCTTGTTGTGTTAACAAATCCACAACCTTATCAGATTTTTGAGAAATTTCCCTGATTGTGCTTTGTGATTTGTTAAGTAAATAGTTATAGCCTATTAAAGCAGGAATAGCAACTATTAAACCGAATGCAGTAGTTAACAATGCATTCGCAATACCGCGTAAAAGTGCCGGTGAATTTGCCGTGGCTGATGGGCCAAGAGCATTTGAACTAATAATCATACCAACTACGGTTCCAAGCAGGCCCAACATAGGAGCAATAGAAATAATTGTACCTAGAGTTGGCAAAAACCTCTCAATACGGGGCAATTCTCTCAGCCCTGCATTTTCAATTGCTTCGCGGATTTCTTCTCTTGGTTTATTTTTATGAATTAATCCCTGTTTTATTATATTGCACGCAGGAGAATCTCCCATTTCCGAACAAAGTTTTAAAGCATTATTCACATTACCTTGCTTTAATATCTCTGTAGTTTTCCGGAAAACAGTTTCACTTTCTCTTTTTACTTTTGCAATATAGATAAACCTTTCAATAATTATCATTAGTGCAAATACTGAGCAGATCAATATTGGATACATAATTGGCCCGCCTTTATTAAAGTATTCCCAAAGCACTTATTTCACCTCGTGATTAATTTATTCTAATTAAAATGTAAATTAACAAAAATAAAAGTTTTTTACAAGCAAAAACTGGATAACCTTTTTATATTTTTAAATTTAGATAAGCATATAAAATTCATCCTTGAATATAGTCCGAAATTATTAGGTTACCTTTATTAGCAGCGGGAAAACAATTATTTTTATTTATGCATTTTAAAAAATTGATAAAAATGTTGATAAAAATTGAATATATTTATAATCATTCATCTATTATAAATCTTGACAATTTATTATAATACGATAAAATATTAGTTAAGTAATACTTATGAGCCATGATAAAGAAAGCATAAAAAAACTACAAAAGGCAAAAGGTTTTGACACTGAAATTGACCCTCTAGTACTCGGTATTGATGAGGAAGAGCGAGTTCATATGGTTAAATCAATTGAAGAAGCTGAAACAGGATACACTGACGAAAAGAAAAAATTCAACCCGATGGCAGGTTTTGGAGAGGGTAAAAAGAAAAAAAAGAAGAAAAGTATGTCTTTTTTTTCAAAGATAATTGATTTCTTTAAACACCTGCTTGAAAATCTTGGTTTTGGCGACCATAGCAACATGTCATCAAAAGAAATTAAAAGAATAAAACAAAATATATCTGATTTTGGAAATGATTTCGTTAATTTTAAAAGCAAAAAAATAGACTCGGGTTTTGCAAGATATATTTATGAAATTCATCAAGTGTTTAATCAGGTTAAAACGCTATTTGAAGAAGCTTATATGGAAAACAGCGAAATATCATTGGGCCAACCAATTTTTTTTGTAAGATTTATCTCAAACGTTTTATCCGAAGAAACAAAACAAAAATTAAAAATATTTACCAATGAATATATAAATAAACTTATTGAAAACGAAAATTCACCAATGGTTGTGTTAAAAACCAGGCTTCAAGATTTTGAAAATTCAATCAGCATAAATGAACGGGCTAATATTAATGCTTATATTGAACCTATTGAAAGGATATTAACGTGTTATTCTTTCAATTTTGAAAAATTTTTAAGAAGCTTTATCCCATATAATCCAGAATTACATAAAAGCAATGAAGAAGAATTAGAAGAAAACAGTAACGAAATTTACGAAGTTTCTCCTGAAAAATTCGGAGAAATAGGTATTGAAGAAATTATAGGAGAACTAAAAAAAATCAATGATTATTTAAGAGTATTGGATATGGCAAATTTCACGGAAGAGTTTTATGACAATTTTGATAATACTCTTACAAGCTTACAAACAGAAACAGAGACTGATGAAGAAAAATCAATGAACGAAAATGATGAACCAAAAGTTAAACTTGATAATTCTGAAAAACAGAAAAAAAATATTAAAGATGATAACAAATATGATAATATCAATATCAATTCTGAAGATATAGAAGAAGCTTTCAATAAAATTAAAAAATTAAATGATAGTGATATTTTAGATGGAATAATCAGATACTTTTCAAATGATGCATCTTATAAAGGACGAATGGTAAAAATACGCATTTTTATTATTGAAAAATATATTGAACTTCTTAAAGAAAAAGCAGTTGGAAATTTTAATTATCTGGAAACTTATAAACGAGAACAAAAAATTGTAAATAATATTACTAAATTTTTTGGAGTAAAAACTTTAAATAATCTTTCAAGGCTTAAAAATTACAATGAAAGTGTTAATACTGAATTGCAAAAACGTCACATTGATGTTTTTAGAAATGTGAAAAAATCCATTCTATTAAAAAACTTTATTGAAAAAATTTACAAACAGGATGTTGAGGCAGCCATAAAAAACATCCTTGTAGAAGGTGATTTTATAGATAAAGACGCGCAACAAGATTTTTCTGAATCTTTTTATAAAATTGAACAGCGACAAAAAGATTTTGAAGACTTTGAGTTTGAATTATCCGATGAAAGTGAAGAAATGCTAAAAGTCAAAAACTTTCTTTACTCCGCAATGCATGATATTAGCGTAAAAAATGTTGCCCGTAGAAAAATCAGGGAAATTGATGAAATGTGCAATGTAATTTTCAAAGATTTCGTTGTGCAACTTAACACAATATTAAATTATCTTGAAAAATGTATTAATGACAGTAAATCATCAAGGCCGGTTTTTATTTATAATATGAGAAATATTTCCGGAGCAAATAATAAAATTTTCTTAAACACTGTATATCAAGCTTATGATGAAATAAATGAGTTTCTTAATATTGCTAAAAACTTTACACTCATTCACGAAAAAATTACTTAAACATTTGGATAGATATGAATTATTCAGGTTCTTCCAGTTTATTTTATAACCATAATATTGACGATGAAGAAATAAAAACAATAATATCTGAACATAAACAAGGAAAATGTGAATTTAATAAAGTAACAGAGTATCTTGCTCCGCTTATATATTCATTTCCCAAATTATTTTCTTCAATGGATGAAGATTCATGTGGAAGTTTTTTTGAATATATGTTAACACGGATAGAAAAAATGATTTCCAGTTATACCATTACCAAGGTAAAATTTATTTCATGGTTTATAATAGTTCTTAGGAGAAGTTTTTATAACTGGGTAAAGTATGAAACTTCAAACGATAAATATTTACTTTCGTTAAATAAGCCGGTTAACAAAGACATTCAAACAGAACTCATTAATTTTATAGTTTATGAACAAGAACCTGTGGATGAACAAAAAATTGAAATCCGGAAAATAATGGATACATTGCCTGATAATATAAAGATTATTGTACGGCTGCATTATTTTGATTTCTTTTCTGATTCAGATATAATTCAGGCTTCAAAAATTTTTAAACTTGACATTAACAATTTATTATATAAGTATAATAAAATAAAAAATGCAGTTTTATATAGAAAAAATGATATTTTTTCTTTGCAGGAAAAACTGGCAATAGCTTATGAAAAGTATGAAAAATTAAAATCCTCAAATCAAAAATTAAACAATAATCAAGATTTTGTAAAAGCGAAGAAAAAATATCTAAAACGATTAAATGAATTGAAATCAAGTTTTACTACATTAACGAATAAAGAAATCTCTGAACTTTTAAATATAGATATTAGAAAAATCGCGAATTTATTATTTAGGGGAAGAAAAATGCTTGAAGAAAAACTCAATAAATATCAAAAAGTTGATAATCCTCAAGAAAAAAAATAAGAAAAATGTTAAATAATATACCTTTTGCTGTTGTTAATAATATAATTAGCAAATGAAAGGTATAATTATGAATACAAAAGCCAATATTCTTAAAAAGGAGCCGCTTTGTATCATGAGAGATAAATACCAGGAGTATTGCTATACTGACGATTTCTATGCCCGCTATATTGACGGTACTTTAAGTAGAAAGGAAAAAAATTCTTTCGAAAATCATTTAATTGAATGTGAAAAATGCATGAGAATAGTTAATCAGGCATTTAGCGATTTATTTATTCTCTCAAACAACGAATTATTACAAGTACCTGAAACATTACTAAAAAAAGCAAAAAATTTCAGCTTTAATAATAACAAAGTATTTGTTGCTGTATTGGAAAAGCTAAAAAAATCTTTAAAAATAATCAGTCATAATTTTTCTCAGATTGCGTTAGTTCCTGCTCTCGAGTTTAAAGGACAAAAACACGATAATGGAGTTAAGTTAGAATCCAAAGACTTTGACATGTTAATACAATGCAATAACGATAATTGTGATGTATTAATAATATTTATGAAACCGTTTCAAGAAAAAATCGATTTAAAAAAACAAAACGGAGATTTAATTAGTTCTCTATATCCAAATAACAATAAAATTACTTATGATAAATTAAAATTTGGAAATTATACTTTATCTTTTGCTGATAAAAAGGTAAGATTAGAATTGAAATAATTTTTTAATTCGGATTTTACATATGGCAGAAGGTACAGTCGACGATTTATACTCAAGAATTGAAAGCTTAAAATATGAAAATACAAAACTAGTTAATATTGTAAATTTTCTTTTAGAAAATCTTTCAGATATCACTTATACTTTTGGTGAGCATTACAACGAAAAAACATCAATCCTTGAAGATTTAAAAAAAGCAAATGCTACTCTTGATGCAATGGAAAATGATAATATTGAATATGTTAGATTGTTTGCCAGAATGCAAAAAGAAGCAACACAGATTGAAAAGCAAAAAAAAACATTAATCGAAAATGAATATGACATGTTAAGGCAGCTTGGAGAAATCGCAGAAGAAAAAAACCGTATTGCAATCGAAAGAGAAATGATTGAAGAACAAAGTATGGAAATTGCTAAAAGCCTTGGCGAAGTTTTCATGGAAAAAAGAACAATTGAGCAGCTTAATAAAGAACTTGAACAAAAAACCGCGGAAGCACAATTCGCGCGCAAACAAACTCAAAGTTTGCTTAATAAAATTTTCCCGGCTGAAATATCGAATGAAATGATGCAGGGTAATTCTAATTTTAAAAATCTTAATTGTACAATTGCGTTTTCTGATATCAAAAAATTTTCAAATTATGCAAAAAATAAAAAACCTGGCCAAATTGCTGATGAAATAAAAAAATATTACAACGATGTTGATACGGTATTAAAAACACATAGCGGCTGGCTGGTAAAATATATCGGGGATTCAGCAATGATGCTTTTCGGAGTTCCATACTTATCTAGAAGCCATGCAATGGATGCGTGTTTAACTGCACTCCGCATTAAAGAACTTTCATCAAAACATCCATGGGATACTAGATTTGGAATAAATACCGGGCCTGTTACAGTAGGTGATATTGGTTCTGTAAACCGCCCCCAATACGATGCAATTGGAGACGCTGTAAATATAGCTGCAAGATTGGAACAGTTAGGAAAAAAAGAAAATAAAGACATTATCATTACCCTCGATACATTTGTTAAAATACATAAATTTTTTCATTGCCAATTTTTAGGAGAAATTAATTTAAAAGGCGTAGGAGAACACCGTTTATACGATGTTCAATCATTAAAAGGTATTTTTGACAATGATTTACGCGTTGCTCCTGAATCATTATTAGCTAAAAAATATACACCGCTTGAAGATGAAATTAAAGAGAGAATAAAAACTCTTTTCGGAGATTTTGATTTCTTAAAACTGGAATCAAAAGACGGTTCTTTAAATCATTCACTTGCAGTAAGTGTTTTATCCGTTGCCCTCAAAAGAGAACTTGGTTTATCAAATATTGATGAAGATAACCTCATAATCATATCCTGCGCTCATGATATGGGTAAAATATATATAAAATCAAAAGTATTAAAAAAAGATGAACTAACTGAAGCAGAACAAAAAGTTGTCAGCAAACTCGGCGATTTTTCCATTAAAGTAATGGAAAAATTAAACCTGCATACTAATAAAATTCCATTAGTAAAAGAATTATTTAATAATAAAAATAATGATATTTCTGCTCAAATTAAAATTGTGCGCATAGCAAATAAATATGACGGCTATATTTTTCCAAAATATTATATTGGTGAACGTAAGACAATTCAAGAAGCATGTGAAGCAATACGTCAGGAATTTACCGGATCTGAAGTAGAAACTTTTATTAATTTAGTAAAAGAAACTTAAAAATTATTCATTGCTTTTTGAATATTTCTCTTTTAAACTTTCAATCCATTCTAAATATTTCTTAATATTAATCTCTTTGCCGTTTTCAGTAGGTGTATAAAACTCTAAAGGCTGTTCAAGATACTGCTGATCTACCCAATGGCCGGGATAATTATGAGGGTATTTATAACCTACACCATGGCCGAGTTTTTTTGCGCTTTTATAACTTGAATCTCTTAAATGAGGGGGTACTCCCAGAGTATTGTTATTATTTACATAATCCGTTGCCTTGCCTATTGCAATAGTGGTTGAATTGGATTTTGGGGAACCTGCCAAAAAAGCAACAAGTTCTGCTAAAATCAAACGGGATTCAGGCATTCCTATTTTTTCAATTAAAGAATAAGCTGATTCGGCAAAGGTCAAAGCAAAAGGCTCGGCAAGGCCCACATCTTCAGCAGCAAGTATTGCGCAGCGGCGGGCGATAAAGCTGATTTCTTCCCCTGCCTCAAGCATTCGAGCTAAATAATATAATGACGCATTAACATCACTACCCCGCATACTTTTTATAAAAGCGCTGATTATATCATAATGAGAATCACCGTCTCTATCGTATAAAATCCCTTTTCTCTGAATACTTTGCTCCGCATCCTCCAAAGTGACAACAATTTTGCCTTCAAGATTTGCATTTGTTGTTAATGCCGCAATCTCTAAAGCGTTTAAAAGCCTGCGGGAATCACCACCTGATTGTAAAACAAAAAAATCTAAAACTTCATCACTAACAACGAGATGCTTTTTACCAAGGCCGCGCTTACTATCATTGATGGCATTTTGGGCAATATTTTTCATTGCAATTTCATCCAATGGTTCAAGCTTAATCAAAGTAGTTCTCGATGCCAATGCAGGAACAAGATAGAAAAACGGGTTAAACGTTGTTGCTCCTATCAAAATAATGTGGCCTTTTTCAACAGCAGGAAGCAAACCGTCCTGCTGGGTTTTATTAAACCTATGTATCTCATCAATAAAGACAATAGTTCTGGTTGAATACATTGCAGCATTGTCTTTTGCCTGTTTAATAACCTGACGCAGTTCCTTTAAACCGTCTGTAACAGCATTTAAGGTAACGAAACCGGCATTTGTCTTTTTAGATATTACGTTGGCAATGCTTGTTTTCCCGCAACCTGGCGGGCCGTATAAAATAATTGAGGTTAACCTGTCCGCCTCTATTAAACGGCGAAGAATTTTTCCGGACCCGGTAACATGCTCCTGGCCAAAAAAATCATCAAAATTTTCAGGTTTCATGCGTTCTGCTAATGGTTTTAATGAATCATCCATTTTAAAAAGTGACATAAAACTAAAATAACCTTTTTATCACTACATTAAAAGTAATTAATCATTAATTTTTATTTTGGAAATTAAATAATCCAAAACAACTTTATTGAATTCTACGGGATTGTCAATTGAACTTGCATGGCCGGTATATTTTAATATATAAAGATTAGAATTCAATATTTTTTTATGAATCTTATTTGCCTGATCAGGGCCAGCTAAAGCATCACTATCTCCGGTTATAATTAATGAGGGGCACTTGACATGGCCGAACTTTTCCGCAGAATTAAAATATAAAGGCGCAGTTGCGTAATCTATATATACACCGTGTTTAGTTTCAGAAATTAAATCAATTAAATATGAAATCAACTCTTTATTGGAACTGCTTTTAAATGCATTTGGTATTCTTTGCTCTGCTATTTGCTTAACGCTTAATTTTTCATACGTTTTTAACGTTTTAAATAATAAAGGTTTATTTTGTTCTTCAAATTCATACGGGGTAGATGCAAAAATAACCGCTTTAGTTTTGTTTTGATAAATATTAGCAAATTCTAATGTAACAAACCCGCCTAATGAAATGCCGAGAAGTATATAATTTTCATAATCGAATTGAGCTAATGCATCATGCAATTCCTCAGCCATTTTATTGATAGTTATTTTACTATTGTATTTCGGGCTTTGCCCGCAGCCGGGCAAATCAACAGTTATAACGGGAATATGGCTGGAAAAATCCGGAATTTGGCAGAACCACATTTTTGTATTAGCTCCAAGGCCGTGGATTAAAACAAGTGCAGTTTTATTTTTCTGCCAGGGCTTATAAAAATTATAATGCTCGGTAAAAAGCTGCATTAAACACCTTCTTTTGTTAAATTCTTACTATATTGATAACTATATTTTTAAGAGATTTGACAAATTTGTGATCACTATGTTAATATTAATAATATTAATATTATTAAGCAATTTTGCTTAATTACATTTTAAGGAGACAAGAATGCAAAACTGGGATCAAATTCAGAAATGGCTAAAAGAAACCTATGACAAAGGTGTTGAGCAAGTAAGTGAATACGCTGAAAAGCTTCAGAAAAATATTGAAGACTATGCTTTTGATGAATCTAAGAAAAAAGAATACAAAGAAGGTTTCAATTCTATCGGAGACGGCTTTCAGCAAGTTTTTAAAGGACTTACTGTATTAGCAACGAGTACAGCTAAATCTATTTCAGAATGGGTTGCCCCTAAAAAAGGCGCGCCATCTGCTAAAAAACCTGGTTCTTCCACAACTAAGAAATAACTAAAATATTGAACTAAATTAAGCCCGGTGTAAATGAAATTATATTTTTTTATTTTATGTGCCGGGCTTTATTTTTTTACTCAAAAAATAAAAAGTGCCTCCTATTCCCGACCAATTTCAATCTAAATATGAATTTAAATTCTTTTTTGTTGACAAAGTGTAATTCTACTATACAATAACTTTCATGAAAAATAGAATATTATTCGTTGAACAGACACAGGATTTATCAGACATTTTACGCATCTACCTTGAGAACAATTATTACGTTTCTTATTCTCCAACAGAAAAAGACGCTGAACATAAACTTGAAAACATTGACAACATAAAACTGATTATGTATAACGACGATCTTCCAGAATACAACGGAATAGAATTTTGCAAAAACATAAGAAAAAACGGTTTTAAAACTCCTTTTATTCTATTATCTGAAGACAAGGAACTGAAAAAAGAACTTGAAATAATTAAAAATACGTTGTTTTTACCCAAACATTCTGAAATAGAAGCTATCTTGCAGATAATCCAAACTCTTATACCAATGGAACAAAAAGAAAAACGTCAATTTCCACGTATTGATATTAACAAACCTTTTAAACTAAAAAATCTATGCTCAGGTGAAACATATTCCGGTAATTTATCAAACTTAAGTATAGGCGGAATGAAAGTAGATATTAAAAACTTCAGCAATAATTTTGATAATACAAATCTTGAAATCTCCATTGATGATGTAAAAATAACTTTGAATAACGTACATACTGTTTATAGTGACACAAAATCTGCAGACAGTATAGTAATGGGAATTGAGTTCAAAGAAATGAACAGCGAAACTTATCAAAAAATTCAGGATATAATATCAACCATTATTATGGATAGAATCATTTCAAAAGGCAGTATAAATTAATTTTCCACGCAGTTTTTAATTACTCTTTTTAAGGTTTCATCCAGAATTTCAGAAAAAACAGGTTTAATTAAAAATTCAACAGCACCGTCTTCTAGACAATTGTTAATTGTTAATTTATCGGAAATAGCAGAAAGAACAACGATTGGTATTTTATCATGTGCTGTTTTTATAACTTCAAACCCGCTTATAGACGGCATCATTAAATCAAGAACCATAATATGAAAACCGCCCTTTTCAAGCAAAGAAAGAGCAATCTCACCGTTTTCAGCAAGGGTTACATCATAACCTAAAAGTTCCATTTTTAATTTATGTAAATTGGCTATATCCGGGTCATCCTCGGCAAGAAGAATGGAATAACCCAGTTTGTCAATTTTTAAATCTTGTTTCTTTTTATTTTCTGTTTCAGTTTCCTGACGAACAATCTCACGGAATGTAGGTATACCGGCTTTTTCCCAGACATCTTCAATTTCTTTTTTTAAATCTTTAGTATAGTCTTTAATATCCAATTCCTGAGTATAATATTGCGAATCACTTTCCGCTTTCATATATTCGGTATGCCTATCAACTAAAAAACCGTATTCGCCTTTATTACTTTTCATAAAAGCTATTTTGATAAACGGATATTTTTCACTCCCCAATTGAAGTGTATACCTGACCTTACCCTGTTCCGGCTCTTCCTTTTTAAAAGTTTTAAAAAGAGATTCAGTATCTGTTTTAGAATTAACAGTATTAATCAATAAAGTATTAAAGCATTTTTCAGGAATCCCATTAGGGAATGCTTTATTCAGGTAGATATCAATGCATAATTTTAATGTTTCAAATTTAATTTTATTTAGCATCATAATATTTTTTTAATTTTAAAAAACAAACAATTAAATGTCAAGAACGTTTTAAAATAAAAAATATTTCCGTAATATTGACATATTCCGGATAATGGTGTATAAAAAATAAGATATTTTTGTTAAAGGTGATTAATATTGCTGCTTTTTAAGTTGGTTGAGTATTTAAATACTTATCTTGAAATTGAAAATTTTAAAGATTATAGTTTAAATGGACTACAGGTTGAGAATTCAGGGGAAATAAAAAAAATATACACTGCGGTTGATGCAAATCTTTATACAATTAACCAATGCGAACCTGATTCAATTTTACTCGTTCATCATGGATTATTTTGGGGAAAAGATTTTCCTATCACTGCTTCAAATTATAAAAAAATAAAAACTTTAATATCAAAAAATATCGCGCTATATGCGTCCCATCTTCCTTTGGATGCTCATAAAGAAGTTGGAAACAACGCATCATTATTAAAATTACTTAACGTAAAAATTTTAGAAGAGTTTGGAAATTATCACGGTATTTATATTGGTTATGGGGGAGAGTTCGAAGAAGAACTTTCTTTATATGAAATAACTGACAGGCTTGAACAAGAACTCAAGCATCCAGTTAATCTGGTAAACTTCTCAGGTGTAGAACGAATAAAAAGCGTTTGTGCAGTTTCAGGCAGTCCTGGAATGGATATTTTAAATGAATTTTATGATACCGGTTATGATTTATTGGTAACAGGCGAATCAAGCCATATAGCGCATAATTATTGTGAAGATAATTCTTTATGCGTAATATTCGGAACTCACTATGCAACGGAAACTTTAGGCATTAGATCGCTAGGAGAAAAACTCTCTAATGAATTTACAATACCAAACGAGTTTATAAGGCATGATACCGGGCAATAGATGAATAAAATACAGGTTAGAAAAAAATTTATTGAAAAAAGGCGCAACTTAGGAAAAAAAGAAAGACAAAAGTTTAATTTATTAATTAAACAAAATTTTTTTAATCAGGCATTTATGAAAAAAAAATTGAATTTCTTATTATATCACTCAATGCATGATGAAGTTGACACAAAACAGATAATTATTGAACTGCTGGAAAAAAATTACACCGTATCGCTCCCTATATCTAAAACTAACGTTGAAGAAATAGAATGCAGGCAGATTACAAACTTAAGCAGAGATGTTAAACCCGGTGCTTATGGTATTATGGAACCATTTGAACATCTTCAAATTGTTAATAATAAAAAAATAGATATAGTGGTAATTCCTGGAGTGGCTTTTGATGAATATGGAAACAGGTTAGGATTTGGAAAGGGATATTACGATAAATTTTTAGCTAAAAATATGCATATGCTTAAAGTAGCATTAAGTTACGAGGTTCAAATATCCAGGGATAAACTCCCTGTTGATATACATGATATAAAAATGGATTATATAATTACGGAAAACCGTATATTGAGGCAATAAACTAATAAATAGGAGTTTAAAATGGGTGAGGAATTTTTAGTCCGGTTTTGGGGTGTACGAGGTTCATATCCGGTTACCGGCGCGGATATGCTTGATTTCGGAGGAAATACATCGTGTATAGAAATCAGAGTCAATGGTAATACCCTTATTTTTGATGCAGGAACCGGCATTATTAAATTAGGTACTAAAATTATTGATGAATATTTTGAAAAAGACGGAAACGGATTATTACGGTTAAATCTTTTTTTTACACACTTACATCATGACCATACACAAGGGCTGCCTTTTTTCAAACCAGCATATTTAGGGCAATCACAAATATTTATCTTTGGGCCGAAAATGTCCGGTGTTGACATTTACGAACATTTAGTAAGAGTTTTTCGGGCTCCTCATTTTCCCGTTGAATTGGATGAACTTAAAAGCCAAAAAACAAGCCAAAACCTTGATGAGGCAACTGTTGTACTCTATCATGGAGTAAACAGCCCGCCTGAAGTTTTAAATCATTT
>CALGPD010000429.1 GCA_937960625.1 uncultured Spirochaetia bacterium
AGCCTGTATTTATACATGACTTTTTGTAAAGCTCTGCCTATTATAAAGTGCCTGCGTTTATCTTTTAGCCGGATAGATCTTCTTAATAATCCCCAGGGCGGGTAGGCAATTAACCTTCCGTATGAATGAAGCGCGATAGAGATAAAAACGTTTTTGTTTTTTAGATAATCACGGATTGCCCGGCTTTCCGGCTCGGAGAAAGGGTAGGGGCCTCCCCAATTTAAGTTGGTCATTTTATATATACGCCTGAAGTGAATGTTAAAGTTTTGGTTGAAATTAACACCGTAACTGTTTGGTGCCCATGAAAGCGGAAACCTGCGGTATATGTGTGTGCTTTTGCGCCAGTTCCATCCTTTTAAAGCCATTTTGTATCCGTCAGGGTTTAGCAAAGGCATTATAATAAACCCGCATTTCCTTAAAAACTGTTTTATTTTTTTATCACCGTTTTTTATTTTGTTAAGAATTAACTTCGTAAATTTTACCGCTGTATACGTTGTCATTAACTCTCTGGCGTGAATTGCCGCTGTAATTAAAAACCACGTTTTAGGTTTATATTTATTATCTCTTATTTCAACAGCAATCAGGTTTTTCTCTTTTCGTTTCAGGCCTTCCCAACTATAACCGTAACGAATTGATCTTACATAGCGGGGATACTTTACAGCTATATTTTTTCCCCATGCTTTAATGTCCTTAACTTTAGGATAATGAGCAGGCACTTTCATTTTAGGCCCGCGCAGGAATTTGAACTTTTTCGCGTATGTAAACCCTGAAAATAGAATTAACATTATTAATATCGCTTTTTTCATACTCTCTCCGTTTATTGTTTTGTAAAGGTTAAAATATCCGTATTATAACGGTGTTTAAGGATTAATTCGTTATTTGTTATTTTAGTTATGCGGTAAATCATGGTTTTATAATAAACTTTTTCTGTTTTTCCTGTCTTTAATTTAAAGTATTCAAGATAAAGGTATTTTTGACACGCGCGCCATTTCCCCGTTATTTTTATTTGTGTTTTTTTCGTTGTTACTGTCAAAGTGAAGTTTCCGCTGCTGTTAAAATTAAACCGTGATTTTAATTTAGATGAATGCCATATACCAACAACGCGTTGATCCCATTTATTAAAAGAAAACAAATCAGGGATTAGAATCAACAATATGTTTAGAAATATAAAGGATTTTTTAAGCAACGTTATTTTTCCTTTTTTTTAACTTGAAAATTGAAAAAGCACGGGAAATCCCTGAAGTGATTTTTCTTAGTAAAGGTTTAACCGGCCTAATTGCGTCGTGTTCACAGAATTCTTGACAGCAAAAACAGTTAATGCACTTTTTATAATTAATTACCATTTTGTTCTGAATTATTGAGATGGTTTTAGCAGGGCAAATATTTTTACAAATACCGCACATAACACATTTTTGGTTATTTATCTTGGGCCTAATAGGAAGCCTGCTCCCTAAGAAATTTATTAACCCCGTTCTTTTCATATCAGGCTCGATAATATATTTAAAATCATTTATTTGTATGCCGTTATAAACAGTGCCAACCAAATGAGCTTTTTCAATATCCGTTATTCCATGGCCAAGTTGTTTTGCCGCAATAAAGGTGGGTAAAGTGTTTGCGGGAAAACCCGTTGTTTTGGCCGTATAATAATCCAGTATTATGCCGTCAAACCCCGCGGAAATAAAACCCATGTCTTTAGGCTCGCCAGCGACAGGGCCGTTACCCTGCATTCCCTGAATAGCATCCACAACGTTTAAATCCGGCTTTATTGTATAATAGAGTTCAACCAGATACTTTGCGAACATCAACTGGTTTTTCCCCGCCCGCAAATGGTGCTCGGGTTTTTCAAGGCCTACTATAGCACCGAACATGTTTTTTACACTAAGTGTTAGGAGCATTGAGCCGTGTGTTTTAAACTTTGCGATATTAATAATTTTATCCGTTTCTGTTATCTGGCGCGCGACTTTAAACGTTTTGAATATTTTGTTATCAAGGTTTTTAACTTCAACTTTTTCTAAAAAATCCTGCATTTCAAAACCTTGAAGAAATTCCATATACCCGCTTTTTTTCGCTGAATCAATGAATTTTCCCAACCCCGGGCTGTCACCAATAAAACATTTTCCTCCCATGTCCGAGATTAGTTCATATACAACGCGTATAACAGCCGGATGTGTGCAGATACACTTTGAATAGTGCTTACCGTATGCCATGTTTGGTTTAATTAAAACGCGTTCCCCGTTTTTTATAAAGCCGTTTGAAATCCCCAGATTTTCAAAGGTTTTTTCCATGGTTTTTTTTAAAGTTTTTACGTTATAATCTATTTGTTTTTCAAAAGATATTTTAGTCAATATATTTCCTTTTACTTTATAAATATATTAAGCCTGATTTATATTCCTAAATCTATTTTAATATTTTTGTTTTTTGAAAGATGGAAAAAATGCTGGAAAAATATTATAATTGTTAATATAAATGTTTTGGGAAATACCATGAAATTAAGATTTGTTAAAATTATTTTATTATTTTTAGTTATATTTGCATTCGCGAACTGTACGGTTGAATATTCTTCGGGCCCTAATATTCAAGCTCCAAGTTATACTCCGGGTACCGGTGCTTCCAACGCAAATTCAATAAGTATTACTTTTAGCTGTCCTACAGCTTTTCAAGATGCAACCATATATTATACGGCAGACCCAAGTGACCCTAACAACGACCCCAGAGTAAGCACTACTGTTCAAACCGCTGTTAACGGTCAAATTGTAACGTTTAACCGCAGTGTTTACGTTAAGTCTTTTATAAAAATACCGGGTTTTAACAATAGCCCTATAGCTAAGGCAACTTATCGGGTAACGGGAACGTGTAACAACCCGGCCATAACTCCGAACGGAGCTACTTTTAATAATTCCATTGCGGTTGTTCTTTCTAATAAAACAAATCCATATACTTATTACCGTTATACCACCGACGGTTCTGATCCGGGTTCAAGCGGCACCGCGGTTATAGATTATAGCGGCACTGTAAATTTAAATTTTGACGGCTTTGTTCCCACAGGAATATTACAGTTAAGAGTAATTATAAGGAGAGATGACCCTATTTACGGCAGCGGTTCATGGACAGACGGCGCAGAGGCAAGTGAAACCTTTACTTTTATATGTAATTCTCCTAATATTCCTGCCCCGTCAACTTCTGACGGCGGGACAACTTATGATTTTATAATTAATAACGGTGTAACAGTTGGCGCGCAAATTTATTATACAACTGACGGCAGTGTTCCAACATCAGGAAGTATTTTATATACAGGCACATTTAATGTTCCGTCCGGCACACTTGTTAGAGCAGTATGTGTAAAAAACGGATATAGTGACAGCAATCCTCCAATAAACTATACAGCTCCTTAAAGGTTATATTTAAAATTATGAAGATTAAAAAAATATTTATATCATTAGCAGTATTACTTTTTCTTATTTCCAGCCAATTATTTTGCGGTATTAGAGACGATGTAGAGATTAGAAAAGAATTGGCAAAAGTTGATTTAGACCGAAAACTTTATCTGGGTATTGATTTAGGTTTTGGCGCTTCAAAACAGATGGCAACTTCATTTGAAAACGGTGAGAATACATTAAAATTAAGTTATCAAATAGGGGTATCATTAACGTATTTTCTAAACAGAGTTTTTGCGGTTAATTTAGAGGTCGGCAATCATTTGTTGAGTTGTAAAGATGAAGATACTAAATCTTCTGATTACGTTGATTATACTTTGAATTATATTTTTATAAGCGTATCTCCTTTATTTAAGTTTAAGACTTTTTTCTTTTCATTCGGGTTTTATTTCGGTTTTATTGCTAAAACGGTTTTTTCTGCCAGTTCGTTGTCTTTTAATGAATATAAGTATTATAATTCTCCTGACATAGGCTTAAAAATCGGGCTGGGATACATTTTTAGAGTTTCAAGAAAAATGGAAATGTCTATTGGTGTTCAAACTAAAATTCAACTTCAGAATTTTAGAATTCTTGAACAGTATGGCGGTCAGATTTTCGCGGCATATTTACAAACCGGGTTATTATTTGAAATGTAGCCTTCAAATTAATTAAAACTCCAAGTCAAAATAAAATCCTTGACTATAGCTGAAAATTTTAATAAAAATCATAGATGACAATATTACTATATATTTTACTTTTCATGGCTTGCGGAATTGCATTATTTTTAGCTTCAATATTGCTTAAATATTCTTTAGAAAGCTTTGCGTCAAAAATAGGAACAAGAAGATATATCATAGATTTGTTGAACTCATTTTTATCATTAACGTTTCCGCAAATATGTATTGCTGTTTTTGCTGCTGCTTTTTTCATGGTTGAAATCGCTGTGGGAACTGTTATGGGGTATTCCATTGCAGTAGCAGGGTTTTTATTGCCCATAACCGGGATATTCAAAACTTATGAACTTAAACGTTCATTTATAAAGTTTGAGATTATTATAATAATTCTAATTACAGTATTTTTTGAAACAATAAGCTTAAGCCGGCATATTAAAAAATATGATATTGCGGTATTATTTATATTTTTTATATTCTTCACAATTTTAACAATTTTAAAGAAAAAATCTCAAGAAAAAATACCTAAAAAATATGAGGGTAATAAAACCCTTTTCGGTATTCTTTGGCTATTTTTAGCTCTAGCCGCAGTTGGAATAATAATTGTTTCATCTTATTTTATTGTCTATTCTTCTATGATAATTTGTTCATTGCTAAAAATCAATATAAAAGTTTTTAGTTTAACTGTTATCCCAATATTATTATTAACGCCGCGTCTAATTAGTCTTGTAAAGAAAAACTCAAAGGGTGAGGATATTAACCCCTTTATCGAAAACATTCTTCAGTCCGTTTTATATACTTTACTATTAGCAACAGTTGTTTTTGCCCTGATTAAACCCGTTACTTTGGGGCTGTCATATTCAGTTATACAAACACCGTTCATGTTTTTGCTTTTCGTTGTATTTACCGCATTGCTTTTACCAAGGTTAAAAGTAACGAGGCTGCGTTCCTATATCTTATTTACAATATATTTAACTTTTACTGTTTTAACGGTTATTAACTTTGTCTAAGCAACGGGTAAAATACTCCAAACTACTTCATAAGCAAAATGTGCGTAAAGGGCTTTTTTATTCAATCATTGAGGGCAGTTTTGCAAATGTTATGATTGCGTTCGGTTCAAACTTTATCGCGGCTTTTGCACTTAAAGCGCTTAATTCAAATGCTTTTAAAAATAATTTAATAATATTTCTACCTCCTTTTTTACTCGCTGTCAGTCAAATATTTTCAGCATATTTATCAGACAAAACCGGAAAAAGAAAACTTATCGTTTTAGTATGTGTTTTGTTCCAGTCAATAAGCTGGGCAGCTATATTTTGGACATCGTATTACTTTAAAAGCATTCTCCTTTTAATCATCATGTATACAGTCAACGTTTTGATAGGCTATTTCGGCAATGCTCCCTGGATTTCATGGCTTGGATCATTAATCCCCGAACGTATCCGCGGCAAATACATAGGCAAACGTAATATGTATTTATACCTTGCTGCTTTTTTGTCTTCGGTTGTCGCGGGAATTGTTTTACACGTTGTGTCTAAATCAGATGTATTTCTGGCTTTTGGCATACTTTTTCATCTTGCCGCGTTGGGCAGGTTTTTATCATTTATCTTTTTGTGTAAACAATACGAACCCGAATATAAACCGGATAAAAACGCGATTAGAATGTTTTCCTTTAAAATATTTGCTAAGTATAAAAATTACATCAGGTTCATTTCTTTTTATTCGTTGTTTCAATTCGCGGTAGGTTTTTCTTCTCCGTTGTTTATTATTTACGTATTACGCTTTTTGAATATGTCATACCTTGATTTAACCATGTTCAACTTAGCCGCAATATTCAGCGTGTTTGTATTTTCTTCTTTTTTTGGAAAACTAAACGATAAATACGGCAGCGTGAAAACCTTTAAAGCAAGCGTGTTACCGGTATTCTCGGTGAGCTTAATATGGTATTTATCAGGCAATTTCTGGATATTACTCGTTTCTATGTTAATAAGCGGTTTTTGCCAGGCAGGAATTGGAGTGTCGGAGCGCAACGTTTTTTACGATAACGTTTCTGATGAACATCGTAACAAGATTTACGGAACGGGAACAATTTTTTTCACAGGCGGAGCTGTTCTCGGAGGTATAATTGGGGGATTGCTAGCGGATAAATATCTGTCGCTCAAAAGTGTAATGCTTATATCAACCGGATTAAGATTTTCGCTGCCCCTAATCTTATTTACAGGGTATATTAAGGAAATAAAAACTAATTTATCCAGAGTTAGGACACCGGTGATTTATTTAAGAGCTTTGCCGGTGTTTTTATGGCATGGTGCAAGAGTGTTTTTGTATAGGATTACGGGCAAAAGTATTAAGTAAAGAAATAATAGTTGACATATCAGTTTTAGAGTTGATAATTAAATAATTCTTTTTCATATAAGGAATAGTATGGCTAAACTGAAAATATTAATCCTCATTATTATAAGTTCTGTGTTACTAATTAATAATAATCTTTCAGCAGAATCTCCTGAGCCTGAATCCAATGAAGATAAATTTTTTAAAGCAGTCTCAAAAGGTAATTTAGCAAGAGTAAAATATTACATTAATAAGGGTGTCAATATTAAAGCAATAAGAACAACGGAAACAGAAGAAATGAACGCGCTTATGCTTTCATCGTATAAAGGGCATCTTCATATCGTAAAGTATTTGCTTTCTAAAGGCGCAAATATCCACACTACTCTTATGGCTTATCAATACAACGCGTTTTCATGGGCGTGTTTAGGCGGGCATTTAATAATTGTAAAATACTTAATATCCAAAGGAGCTAATATTAAACATCGAGGTTATTTAAATACTACACCGTTTCTATATGTATGTTCAAGCGGCCATCTTAGAATTGCAAAATTTTTACTTTCAAAAGGAGTAAATCTATTTCATAAGGACGAGAACGGGTGGACTTGTCTTATGCATGCAGTAGATAGTAAAAATTTAGCTTTAGTTGAGTTTCTCGTTGATAAAGGTATTGATGTGAATACAAAAACACATCGGGGAAATTTTACTACTGCTCTGGACCTAGCCATAAAGAGAAAATATTATAAAATTGCCCGTTATTTGAAATCCATTGGCGGTAAAACGTATTAGCATTTGACAAATGATATGTAATTTTATGCAATATTAAAATGACAAAAGAAGAAAAAAAGAAATCTAAAATATGATTGATATTGCAGTCAAAGAAATTTATAGTAACAGTAAAGAATTAATAGAGTTTATTGAAGATGTTGGATTAACTAATGCAATAAATGAATGTGACCGAAATGAAGTAGCTTATAAACAAGAGTTATTTGATATTTTGGATGCCGAATGAACGTTCAGCTTAACAAAACTTTTATTAAAGATGTAAAAAAAATAAAAAACAAAAAGTAAAATCAGATATTAAGAAATTCATTATGGAACTAGAAAACGTAGAAACTATTTTTGAATAACAAATATAAAAAAATTAAAAAATCAAGATTATTTGTATAGATACCGTATAGGTGACTATCGTTTAGATTTTGAATGTTTGGCCCAATATGTAACTTTGCTAAGATTTTTACATAGAAAAGATATATATAGATTTTTTCCTTAATATTTTTCATAAGTCTCTCCTTGTAGAATTGTCCAAATTAATAATGGGGAGGGACTTTTTTTATTTCAACTATTTTTATTTTTACAGATAATTAAGGACAGAACTAAATTATTTTTAGATTTAAATCAAAACTACTAATCTCAAAAGGCGCAAAAGAATAAAATAAAACTTATTTTGCTCCGGCTTTGATAATATTTCCTTTACCCCGTGGAAACAATATGCGCCAGATTACTCTTAAACGGCTTTCTAAAAGGCGTTTGCGTCTGATAAGGTAAATTTTTCTCGTTCTATTTGGATTGGTTTTTAACTCCTCATCAATATTAGCGAGTTCTTCCTTTATAATAATTGGCCTTATAATTTTCATACGCCTGCCGTTTTTTACAACCCAACGGTTTTCAGTCCATATAGGTATACATTTATATCCGGTAATTCTGGTTTTCCCTGCGGTTTTTTCAACAGTAACTTTCAGAATTATTGAATCTCTAACAAGCCCGCTTATTCTCGTTGGCCGGAAAGAATGGTCCCAGCCCATGTTTGATAAGAAATTGCCAAGCCCGAATGCGATAAAAGTATTGCGCCCGTCTTTGGTTTTATAGCGCTCAAGATACTGCATGGAATGAGAACCGTGTCCTATAACTAAATCTGCCCCTGCTTCCATGTATAGGTGGGTAAGATTTCTGTGTTTTCTATATGGCCGCGTTCTGTATTGCCCGCCGAAATGAACGTTCAATACAACGAAATCAACTTTGTGCTTTTCTTTTAAGCGTTTGATGTCTTTTAATACACCTGTTTTATAATCATAATAGCTTACATGGGGGAAACGTTTATCTCTTCTGTTGTAATTAGCGTTAAAACTGCCTGTATAACCAAGAACGCCTATTTTAAGCTTGCCTTTTGTATAGATATGGCCTTTATGCGCTTTTTTATAGTTACTACCGAAACCAACGTAATGTAATTTATGTTGATACAAATAACGTTCAGTACTGCGGATACCTCTGTATTTAAAATCATAAGTATGGTTGGTTGCCATGTTGATTAAATTTATTCCTGCTTTTTTATACGCAGCTAGTATTTCTGGCCTTGAGTTAAAAATAAAAGCCCGGGAAAAAAACGGTGATATTATTGGATTTGTATGACAGGTCATTGCAATATCCGCCTGTCTTAAAATGTGTCTAACCTTTTTAAATAAAACGTCAAAACCCAGATTGTTAATAGTTTTTCCGCTTGCATCTTTTTTATTGTTTACTTTGGCATAGTGTTTAACCGGGATGTGTAGTACAGTGTCTCCGGTTCCGATTATAGTAACTTTCTCCGCAAATGCAACTGTGGATATTAGTAATAATAGTAAAACTTTAATTAACCTTAACATAAAACGCTCCCTGTATGGATATTGGTTATAAATAATATTTAAATATCCGTATTAAAGCAAGAAATTGTTGATTTTTTGGTTTAAATAAGTATTAAGTTTTGTTTTGGTTGTGAAACTACTAACGAAAATTTTATTAATAAAACGAAAAAACCCGCATACAAAATATGCGGGTTTATTTATAGTATCGTACTTTTATAGTACAGGGTTGTCATTCATAGCTTTTAATCTTGTCCATCGTCTCGCGATTTCAAGTTCAGCTTCTTCAATAATAGGTTTGTTTTCAGGTTTGGTAAGGTGACGTGTTTTACCCATCATGCCTAACCAGTCTGTTACAGTTCCTTTTTTACCTTTGGCTTCAGGATCAAAAGTAATAGTTGTAATGCCTCTCTCTATTTCATATAGAGGGAAGAAATTACAGTTAGTAGCGGCCTCAACAATTTTATTACCCATACTGTCTTCGTGTCTCCAGTTTAAAGGACACGCGCTTAACATTTTTCCGTAAACAGTACCGTAATTTCTAGCATAATACTGAGCTTTTGCTGCTTTTTTAATCGTATCCATTGGGAATGATTCAGAAGCAGTGAATACATAAGGCATATGACATCCTGCCATGATTTGCGCTGTGTCTTTATGCTGGAATTTCTTACCCTGTTGGGCTTTACCAACATTTGATGTTGATGTTCTATGCCCAAGAGGTGTTGAATAAGACAGCTGGTTTCCTGTATTCATGTAACCTTCGTTATCGTATTCCAGAATAATCATGTTATGGTTTCTGTTTGCGGCGCCGATTGTGGGGCCCATACCGATGTCATTGCCGCCGTCACCGGTAACCATAATAAACGTGATTTCTTCATCTTCAGGAATCATGCCGCGTTTTTTTAACGTTGCAAATGCTTCGGCAACACCGCTCATTGTGGCGGCTCCGTTTTGGAAAAGGTTGTGAATATATGAGCTTCTGAAAGATGTATAAGGGTAACCCGTTGTTACTACCATACCACAGCCTGTATGGAATAATAAAACAACGTGCCCTTCAATTCCTAATAAGAATTGATTTATAGTTGAGAAAATACCACAGCCTACACAAGCTCCGTGTCCGGGAGTGATACGTTCTTTCTTTTTCATAAGTTTTCTTAAGTTTACGCCGGAAACTTTAACTTTTCCGTCTTCACCCATTTCAGTTGTAATATCGCTTGTCTGCTCTTCTATAGTTAGAGGAGGTAAACCTTCAACCAGTTTACCGCCTTCAGCAGCGTGTCCGCCGAAATAATCAAAACGTTTAACGTCTTTTCCGTCTAAAGCATCAATACCGATTTGCATAATTTCAAGCGCAGTATTAAGCGGAGTAGGTTTACCGCTTAAACCGTAGACACGGGAAATTACTTTTGCTCCGATACCGTTATCATTAAACGTTGCTTTTAGTTCAATAGACATATTTCCACCAAGCGTTGAATATGTATCCTGTCTGTCTAAAGAAACAACGACTTTAGCGTTTTTAAACGTTTCCGCTATTTCTTTTTCAGGCCATGGCCGTAAAGACATAATGCCAACAACACCGATTTTATGGCCTTGTTCTCTTAATTTGTCACAAGCTTCGGTATAAGTAGGAATAACGCTTCCCGCCGCGAAAATGATAATATCCGCGTCTTCTGTTTTATACGTTAACAGTTTACTGTATTCCCTGCCTGTTAATTCTTTATATTCATTAAATACTTCATCAACAACGTCTTTAGCGTTTTCCATTGCTTGCTGTAACTGAATTCTATTATTTAGAAAATCAGGTTCATTCATATAAGCACCGATTGATACGGGATTTTTTGTATCAACAGCGGTATACATTGGTTTTTTAACACCTAAAAATTTCTGAACGTCTTTATTATCTGCAAAAACGTTAACTTTTCTTACCTGATGACTTACAAAGAAACCGTCAAAAGATACAATTACAGGTAATAATACTTTTTCGTTTTCAGCTATTTTTAATGCAAGGATGTTTAAGTCATATACTTCCTGAGCATCTTTAGCCATTAATACTATCCACCCTGTATTCAATGTCATCATTACATCGGAATGGTCACATTTAATACTTAACGGGCCGGATACTGTTCTATTTACAACGTTTAATACCATTGGAAAACGTGTTCCTGATTGAACAGGAAGCTGTTCCATTGCGTATAATAAGCCGTTAGCGCTGGTTGCGTTTAATACACGTCCGCCTGCTACGGAAGCTCCGTAACATATGCCCGCAGCACCGTGTTCACCGTCACCGGGAACCATGTTAACAGTGTGCTTGCCTTCGGCTTTTAAATAATCTAAATATTCTGCTATTTGTGTAGAAGGCGTAATCGGAAAATACCCCATTACATCGTAATTTATCTGGCTTGCCGCGATAGCAGCTAATTCGTTTCCGCTTTCTACTATTGTTTTCTGTTTTGCTTTTGGTTTAATTGCCATGTCTTACTCCTAATAGTGTCCGGCACTTAGATTTTTTTAAGTTCCGGATATTTCTGAACAGTTATTTTGGAAACATCGTGATCAGCTTCAACCGCTTGTTCAATTGCGCCAAACGGGCATGCGCTAATACATTTTAAGCATCCTTTACAAAAGTCATAATCAATGCCCTTTAAAAACATATTCGTTTTACCGTCTCTGGTTTCTTCTTTCCATACAAAACAAATATCAGGGCAAACCACATCACATTGCGCGCAATGCTTGCATTTTTCTTCGTTCCATAAAGGCATTAAACCCACACGGTTTGAAGAAAGGTTTTTTGCAGCATTGTTTCCAAGAGCGGGTAAAACTCCGCCTATTGGCTGTGAAGCATATCCAACGCGTGATTCTTTTTCATCGTAAGGAACGAAATCAAAAGTATTATCGGGTTTAAATTCTTCAATAACGAGTTCGCTTCCGCCGCGTTCAAATCCTTTAATGTTGGGTTCAACTAAGTGCGGGTATTTTGATTCAAA
This sequence comes from uncultured Spirochaetia bacterium, assembly GCA_937960625.1. Taxonomy (GTDB): domain Bacteria; phylum Spirochaetota; class CALGPD01; order CALGPD01; family CALGPD01; genus CALGPD01. The sequence continues at coordinate 12,012 of CALGPD010000429.1, forward strand.
AGTATCATGAATAACTTTTTTAACTTTATTTTTATCAATAAACCCTGCTGCTTCAGTTATAGCTCCTAACATAATGGTATTTACTTTGACTTTTTCTTCCAAAGAAATTTTTATACCATCAATACAGCAAATAGTTCCTCCGTGAAGTTTGAGTTTTTTTCTCATCTCTTCAGGAGTTTTACTTGTATTTACTACTATCTTTGCATTCGGCCTTACTCCCATAGTAACGGGCAGCCATTCAATTAATGTTTCATGAAAAATGACAAGCATATGAGGTTCATCTACAGCCTGATTAATGCGTACTTCCGTTCCGGGCTCTCCGAAGCGAACGTATGCTTTAACGGGGCTTCCTTTCTTTTCTGAACCGTAACTTGCGAATGCCGCGCCGTTATATCCCATACCGATCATACCTGCATCAGCAAGCATCTTTCCGGCAAGGTTAGCGCCTAATCCACCAATGGATTCCATGCGTATTTCATAAAAATTCAAATCATTCGTTTGTGGTAACGTATTTTTTGACACGTCTTACCTCCGGTTTTCAATTTCTGCCTAATTCAAAAGGTGTGCCAAATTTAATATTTTTGATTTATATTAGCAATAATTTTTTTATAATCTATAAAGAAATGAAACAATGTAAGATTATACTATTATGAATTTTATCATATTTACCAAATTATTGAAATAACCAGAAATCTTATAAAATATTTTTTTCTTGAATATCACGTTACGTAATAGAATATAATTAATATGAATCAAAGTCTTAGAGAATATATTTTTATGAATGCTTTGTTCAAAAAATTAAAGGAGGTAACGAAAATGCAGGAAAACTGGAATAGCGGACATGATGATTATAATATTAATTCTACCGGGAGCGGAAAAGTTTATAAGTCCATATTTTTATACCTTGGTGTTATTGCAATTATTGTTTTTGCAGCCTTTTATTATTACGAAAACAAAGACTCCGGTGAAAAACTAACGTATAAACAATTGAAATACGGCTGCCCCGTATATTATTTTTCCGATAAGGAGTTGAAGCATAAAGTCGCGTATATTCAAAAAGGGCAGGGCAGGTTTACTTTATTATTCATTCACGGTATTGGGAACTATTTAAAATATTTTAATCCTCAAATAAAACATTTGTCAAAAAAATATAAATGCGTTGCCCTTGACATGCCGGGATACGGAAAATCTTCCTTTTATAAACACGTTAAATACAGCCTTGATTTTCACGTTGCGTCTATAACCAATTTTATTTCAGGCTTGAAACTTAAAAACGTTGTATTGATAGGCCATTCATACGGAGGAATGGTTGCGGTAGAATTAGCAGGCAAGCTAAAGAAGATAATTCAACGCCTTATTTTAATTTCTCCGGTTGGTTTAAAGGAAATCAGTAAAAGAACCATTAACATATTTTCACGTATGCAGAATGAAAACAGGCAGTTGGCAGTTGATGATATCCGCAGGGCGTTTAAAATGTTTACTTTTCAAAATCGCGGTTTGACAGAAAAATATTTGAAAGAAAACTTCGCGCTTATACGTTCCGGGGATTATCAAAAAACGTATATCACACGTACCAGAGTGTTGCTTGACATTCTTCCAAAACTCACCCGTTTTCACTGGCGGTTTGCTTATCTCGATTTGCCTATACTCCTAATCTCCGGTGATAAAGATAGAGTAGTTCCTATGTTCGATTTTCAAAATTACGGGTATAAATATTTCAAAACTTTAGAGTTTAAGAACAGCAACGCTAAAGTAAGGTTTATAAAAAACTGCGGCCACCTTTCTGTTATAGAAGCACCGGATAAAGTTAACGAATATATTGATGAATTTTTACGGAAATGATGTCGATGAACTAGGCACTTTTTTAATAAACATCAATTATAGAAGCAAAAATTATTCAAAATCAATACCTAGGTAATTAGCGGAATTCAGAAAACCTTACGGTGCGATATATTCCGTGGAATAAGCAGGGAAACAAATACCGTTTAAAAAATCGCCAGTTTGTGTTGCATGTGTGGGATCCCCCGGCCAGTTTACGCCATCGGAGGAAACATATATATATTTAGAACCCACAGCAACGAACTTACCCGCGCCGTAAGCAACACCAAATAAACCAGTCGAGGAATCTTTACCAACATTTTCTGACCAGTTTATACCGTCTGAGGAATGATGAATTATACCACCGCCGCCAACAGCAACGAATTTACTCGCGCCGTAACATATATCTTGAAATTGTTGAATGCCCGATGGTCCCACATTTTCTGACCAGTTTTTACCGTCAGAAGAATGATAAACAGAACTCGAACTGCCCACAGCAACGAATTTCCCTCCTCCATAAGTTATATTGTATAAATACCAATCAACAGTTTTACTAGGAGAAGCCGGCCAGTTAATTCCGTCTGAAGAATAATATAAGTATCCGGTAGTGCCATCGCTACTACCACAAACAGCAACGAATTTTCCGTTACCATAAGCAACACTTTGCAAGTTCTCATTAACAACACCATTACCAACATTTTCCGACCATTTAATACCGTCTGTTGAATAATATATTTCTCCGTCATTACCAACAGCGACGAATTTTCCTGATCCATAAGTTATTCCATATAAATGATTTGATCCCTGCCCAATATTATTTGACCAATAAACACCGTCATAAGAATAATGTATTACTCCACTGGCCCCCACAGCAACAAATTTGCCTCCTCCATAGGTCACGCTATTAAATGTTCCTGATGTCCCAAATAGATTTCCGGACCAGCTAATTCCGTTTTAGAACGGTAAACCCGGGAGTTACTGGAACCATCCTGTCCAACTGTAATAAAATAACCCGTTGTATTTATAGAATTTATAGATTGCTGGCTGAATCCGGTGAACAGGTTTTCGCATTTGTTTAATATGAATAAATTCGAAAATATAATTAATGCTAATATAAACCGCTTTTTCAAAATAAAACTCCTCATTTTATATGGCATTTTAATTACATAAAAGAATTTTTACTATCCTTTATCAATTATATTTAATATAAAAATCGTTGTCAATTAAAATTAAAATTTTAACATGTAAATATATTGTTTTTATTTCAACGAGATTGCTTGATCGCTTCGTTCCCTGCAATTACATTAACTTGCGTTGACATTTAGTAGAATCCACAATCTCATGGACTCAATCCCCTGTGGGCGAAGCCAACTAATCCCATTTAGATGGTTTGCAACGAGATTGCTTCGTCACTCACGTTTCTCGCAATGACATTGGTTTTGTCAAGCAGC